>NZ_JAWUEH010000014.1:0-146843 GCF_033550225.1 Providencia sp. 2023EL-00965
TACATTACTCACCCGTCCGCCGCTCGTCAGCGAGAAGCAAGCTTCTCCTGTTACCGCTCGACTTGCATGTGTTAGGCCTGCCGCCAGCGTTCAATCTGAGCCATGATCAAACTCTTCAATTAAAAGTGTTTGATGCTCAAAGAATGTCTTACTGACCGTAACGTTCTTTTGTTCGGCTAACTTTGTCAGCTGCACATCGCCTCACCTCGCCGTACCTAAGTACTGTCTCGGCTCATCGCTGCTTGCTTTCGCGTTATCCTTCCAAAATAAGCGTTACTACCTTATTTCATATATATGAATTAACGTGTTAGTCACTCTTCAAGACTTTAAAATCAAATATTTTTTTGATAGTGTCTTGTGAGTGCCCACACAGATTGCCTGATAAATTGTTAAAGAGCGTTGCGACTTTATCTTTCGATATTAACCGTTTAGGTCGTTGTCGCGAGGTGGCGTATAATACGCTTTCCTCATCGAGAGTCAAGCTTTTTTTCGCTTATTCTTTTCAGAATCTCTCGCTGCCTTCGTGATGCCTTTTGGGTTATCCCCTTTGGGCTTGCCATCACATTTCGTGTCGGCTCATCGTCGGTCAGTGGAGGCGCATTATAGGGAGTCAGGAAAATCACGCAACCCCTTTTTTGCATTTTTTTTCTGTTTGCTCAGCATTCCATCAAATTTGAGTTAAATCGCTAGTTTTTCCAGCGAATCAAACCCTTCACCAGCTAATACTGGCTGTAATGCTTGCGCTTCATCGTTCATTAATAAGCAATATGCAAAGTCTTTTTCTTCACTTGAAGTTGTCTCGTCTGCTTGATTGCTGATCAACCAAACTGTACGCCTTGCAATTGCAGCTCCTGAATCAATAAATCTTGTACCACTCGCTAACACCTGTTCAAGTTCTTCAACAAGTAATGGGAAATGAGTGCACCCTAAAATTACGGTATCAGGTGGTTCCGGCATTCTTAGCCATGGTTTCACTGCATTTGCAACTTCAGTTAATGGTATTTTTTCACCATGGAGTTTTCTTTCTGCTAGTTGTACAAGATCTGATGAACCAAGTGAAATTACCTTACAATCCGTTGCAAATCGCGCTATTAACTCTTTTGTATACTCACGATTCACCGTGCCTTTTGTTGCCAACAGTCCTACGACACCATTTCGGGTTAACTTAGTTGCAGGCTTAATCGCTGGCACGACTCCCACAATTGGAAAGGAAAAATGGGCTCTTAAGTTTGGTAAGCTGATCGTACTCGCCGTATTACAGGCAATGATGGTGATCGTCAAAGCATGTTTCTTTGCCACGGCATCTACAATCTGATACACCCTGCCGATAATAAACTCTTCACTTTTTTCACCATAAGGAAATGCTTCATTATCGAATACATATATATAGTGAGCATTAGGAAGTAATTTTTTAACTTCACGGTAAACAGATAACCCGCCCACTCCTGAGTCAAATACAAGAATGGTCGGGCGAATAGATAGATTGTGATTAGAAGTTGTAGGTTCCTGTAAGGAAATATTCTCTTCCAGCGGTGCGATAACCATACGCGGTCTCATAGTCTTTATCTAACATGTTAGCTATTTTACCACGAATTGTGAGATGTGAAGTGAACGGATATGCAGCTGTGATATCCCAAACGCTATATCCGCCTACTTTTAAACGATTTCCTAATGCATCAACATCATAACGCTGTCCCACATATTGATAAGTAATTCCCATATCCATCTGATACATAGTCCAATCAAGCTGATATTTTACTTGCTGCTTTGCTCTTCTTAGCAAAACTTGATCCGTATCTTTATTTCTAGGGTCAATATATTGGTAAGTTAACTGATGTTGGAAAATGCCCGTTTCTATTTCCCCAATCCATTCAATTCCTTTGATTTTCGCTTTATCTATATTTTCGTAGGTAGAAATTGGGTAACCATATTTATATGTAATTAGATTATCAATATCATTATGATAAGCATTGAATTGCCATAATAGTGGGCCCGTTACGCCTTCTAAACCCATTTCCCATTGTTGGCTTTTTTCTGGTTTAAGATTTGGATTACCAAGTGTCGTTCCCCATTCCGAGGAGGAATTCGCATACAACTGCCCTAGATTAGGGGCTTTATACGCTGTGGCATAAGAACCAATAATTTTATATCCATCATAAAATTCCCAACTGAGTCCTGATTGCCATGTCGTGTGCCAATCAAATTCAGAATGATGGTCTGCGCGTACCGCTGCTTCAGCTGTAACAGAGTTAATTGGAGCATATTGGCCGGTTAAATATAACCCTGTTGTCTTTACCGATTCTTTTTTATTCGCCATAGCAGTGCCTGGTTCAATATTTTGATATTGATAATCAACACCACCACTAATATTTCCTTTATCTAAGCGATAGCTATTACCCCATTGCAAATTATATTGCTGGGATTCATCTAAGCTGGAAAATTGACTATATTGTCCATGACGCGGGTCATAATTATAGTCTTTCACCCGACTATAGTTTCCCATTAAAGAGCTGGAGTAATTGCCCTGTTGATATTTTATGCCGGTTTCATAGGTACGGCTATAAAGCTTACGCGTATCAACAAGTGATACCCCATCGTCATAACTATCATAGTTTGCTCTATTATCGTAACCATAAGCACGCGCGTAAGCTAATACCTCAGATGAAAACTGATGTTCCACTCCTAACCATAATGTTTTATTAAGAAAACCATCTTTATCAGGCTGTGGATGCATGCCAGTCATCCCTCTAGCTTCTACATCAAACCCTGTTGTGTGGGTATAAGCACCCGCTGCGGTTACAGTTGTATTGTCGCCAATTTTCTGTTGAGTTGAACCGTTATAATTTTGATAACCATATGAACCAATTCCAGCATTCAATGTTGTTCCATCATTATCACGGCGAGTAATGATATTCACCACGCCACCAACAGCATCTGAACCATAAACAGCAGATCTCGCACCGCGAATATATTCAATTTTTTGGACTAATGAGATAGGAATTTGGCTCAGATCAGATGACCCAGATATTCCTGCTTGGTTTAACCGTACACCATCAATTAAAACCAAAACATGGCGGGATTCTGTTCCCCTGATAAATAAAGAACTTTGTTGTCCCATACCACCACTTTGTGAGATATCGACACCGGGTAGTCGTCGCAATACATCAACCACGGTATTAGATTGCCAATGATCAATTTCTTCACGTGTGACTACAGTTACAGGCGCTAATATCGATGAAATCGGTTGTTCAAAACGGTTAGCTGTCACCACCATTTCGTCAGATTGATTTTTTGCATTTGCCAGAGAGGAAATACCACACAACACTGCCACAGCAGCAACCGAAAACGGTAGCAACTTATTATTATTCATTATGATAACACCCGGAAAATCAATTAAATTAAAATTCCGCGAGGCTGAATATAAGATCCGCGCAAATATTCAACAAAGCGAGGTAAAGGTTGTGGGCAGGTATCGGACTTTTACCGTTGCGCGTCAGTTTTGGACTCACACCAAATTCCCTGCTCACTCTGCATATTATCCTATGAGGAATCGTAATTGGTGTCTACGGATGGATAATGAAAACTGGACATCTTCAGCGCATTCCCTACAATTTCGCTCCTGATCTGAATTTTACTGTTTTATGGAGCCAAGCATGCCAAATTCCTTACATATTGAAGACTACGAGCAGCAACTCGCAGAAAAAACTGATCGTTTAAAGGCTATGATGGCTCCTTTTAACGCACCTGAACCTGAAATTTTTTCATCGCCAAAATCCCATTACCGAATGCGTGCAGAGTTTCGAGTGTGGCATGACGGTGATGACCTGTTTCACATCATGTTTGATAAAGAAACAAAAGAGCGCATTCGAATTGATCAATTTCCTGTCGCAAGTCAGCTCATTAATCATTTTATGGCAAAAATCTTGCCACTAATAAAAGAAAATGAGCTGCTACGCCATAAATTATTTCAGATTGATTACCTTTCAACACTAAGCAATAAACTTATCGTTTCTTTGCTATATCATAAGAAATTAGGCGATGAATGGATTGAAGCTGCTAAGCAATTAAAAGAAAAACTCACTAATGAAGGTTTCGATCTTCAGCTTATCGGCCGTGCATCAAAAACAAAAATTATGTTAGATAATGATTATGTTGATGAGTGTTTGACAATAAACGGTCGCAAGATGATTTATCGCCAAGTAGAAAATAGTTTTACTCAACCGAATGCACAAGTGAACGTTAAGATGCTAGAGTGGGCTATTGCTGCGACAAAAAATTCGACGGGTGATCTACTAGAGCTTTATTGTGGTAATGGTAATTTTTCATTAGCGTTAGCGCAAAACTTTGAACGGGTACTTGCCACTGAAATTGCCAAGCCTTCTGTCACAGCAGCGCAATACAATATCGCAGCTAACCACATTAATAATGTACAAATTATCCGAATGTCAGCTGAAGATTTTACCCAAGCCATGCGCGGTGTACGTGAATTCAAACGACTTGACGGTATCAATCTTAGCGATTACCAATGTAATACAATTTTTGTTGATCCTCCGCGCAGTGGTTTAGATGACAAAACAGTCAAATTAGTACAAGAATATGACAATATTCTCTATATTTCCTGCAACCCAGAAACCTTGTGCGACAATTTAGCTGTTTTAAATGAAACTCATGTAGTGAAAAAGCTAGCGTTGTTTGATCAATTTCCTTACACCCATCATATGGAAAGCGGTGTTTTACTGACTCGCCGTTAATTGTTTAATTTGTACTCTAAAAAATTCAAGTTGTCGTCAGGTAGTCATGTGAAATATAACGAGTATAGATAAACAAACGCCGCAATGTTTTACATTACGGCGTTTTCTATTAAGCTAATTTTTTAACCAAATTAAACTTCAGCTTCATTTTCAGCAGCCAGTTCCTGCTGTTCTTTTTTGCGTGTTTTCCAGCTTGTATATAACCACAAAGCTAGTGCAACAATAATGGTTGCAGGAATAAAGTTAGAACCCACTTCTGGGTGCTGCACACGCAGGATCGCAGCGTACGCAAATAAACCTAAAAAGAAATTACCCACGACAAATTTAGGTAACCCCATTGGCATTGCATGATGTAAGTAACGCTGGTGTAGGCTATAAATTGCTAATATTAAAGTAATAATCGGAAATATAGAAAACTCTACTAAGGAGTTAAACAGAGCAGAGAAAGTTCCGTGAGTCGATAAGCCAACCACTAGTGCGAGTAGTAATGTGCTTTTCTCATAGCGATTGTGTTCCGTCATTGATTCTCCTTTATATTATTTAGTGAGGTCGGGGTCAGTTTGATTTTGTTTTTCTTGTTCACGGCGGTACCAGTAATATGCGCCTTTCGCGATCATACGTAGCTGTAACACTAACCGTTCTTCCAGATGCTGTCTTTTTTCCTCATCGATATCTAGAGCTTCAGCACCTGCGCTAAAAACGATGGTGACCATGGATTCTGCTTGTAGCTCAGTAAAATGTCGTGGCATACGGCTTTCTTGTTCAAGGTAATCGGCAAGTTCTGCGATAAAGTGTTGAATTTCCCGTGCTACCGCAGCACGAAACTCAGCAGAAGTTCCAGAGCGCTCACGTAATAATAACCTAAACGCATTAGGGTTATTACCTATAAACTCCATAAAAGTCGAGATTGATGTGCGGATCACACTACCGCCTTTTGCAATGCGCTGACGCGCTTGGCGCATGAGTTGACGTAACATCAAGCCACTTTCATCAACCATCGTCAGCCCTAATTCATCAACATCTTTGAAATGGCGATAAAATGAAGTGGGTGCGATACCAGCCTCACGTGCAACTTCACGCAAGCTTAGGCTTGTAAAACTACGTTCTGCACTTAATTGGCTAAATGCGGCTTCAATGAGCGAACGACGAGTTTTTTCTTTCTGTTTTGCTCTAACGCCAATAATATTGCTCACGGTGATCCTGATTTCTATGTCATTAAACAGCCATTGATACACTCTAAATAATTCAAAGTGCAGCTACGTGATCAGTGAATGAATCGCTAGGATCATATATAAGTCTATAATCAGTAGCGAGTGAACAACGTTCACCCCATTCTTCACAAAAAGCACTACAACTTGAATTATATGTCGAGTATATCAAAATAATAAAACTTCAGCTCCACTACCATTTAGCATACCTGAAATTTATTAGCCTGTTTGAGTGAAAAGGCGATTTGACCTACAGATTACTGTTTTTCAGACTTTGACCAAATCATTTTTCGGCAATTTTTTACTTTTTTATCAATTAACTGTGTTTTGTTTTACTATGGTTGAATTTGTAAGACATGTCCCCAAAAAGCTTGAAGTTATTTAACATTCAAATCAGCATAATTTCAAAGGTGAGCGGTAAAGCGAGTAAATAATCGACGGATATGCTAACATCATGTTGTCATTTTGTTTTTAGAGCAGGTCTTACCTCATGCAACACATCCATTTTGATGCAATTGTCATTGGTTCCGGACCTGGCGGAGAAGGCGCCGCCATGGGGCTAGTGAAACAAGGGAAAAACGTCGCCGTCATTGAACGCTATAACAGTGTAGGCGGTGGTTGTACCCACTGGGGAACTATCCCTTCAAAAGCACTTCGCCACGCCGTTAGCCGAATTATCGAATTTAACCAAAATCCACTCTACAGTGATAATTCACGCTCCTTACGTTCCTCGTTCTCTGAAATTCTTCAGCATGCTGAAAGTGTCATTAGTCAACAAACACGTATGCGCCAAGGTTTTTATGAACGTAATGGTTGCCAAATGTTCTCTGGCGAAGCAACATTCATTGATGAAAAACATGTTAGCGTACGCTACGCCGATGGTAGCTGTGATGTTCTTAGTGCAGACAATATCGTGATCGCAACAGGCTCTCGTCCTTATTGCCCATCTGATGTTGATTTCAGTCACTCACGTATCTACAACAGCGACACGATCCTGAATTTAACTCACGAACCGCGCCACGTAATTATCTATGGTGCTGGCGTGATCGGTTGTGAATACGCCTCTATCTTTCGAGGCTTAGGTGTCAAAGTTGATTTAATTAATACACGTGATCACCTACTTGCTTTCTTAGATCAAGAAATGTCAGATGCGCTTTCTTATCACTTCTGGAATAGTGGTGTCGTTATTCGTCATAATGAAGAATATGAGAAAATTGAAGGTGTTCCTGATGGCGTTATTGTTCACTTGAAATCAGGTAAAAAGGTGAAAGCTGACTGTTTGCTGTATGCCAACGGACGAACAGGTAATACTGATACACTCGGCTTAGCCAATGTTGGTATCGAAGCAGATGGCCGTGGGCTGATCAAAGTTGATAAAGCTTACCGAACTTCCAATGAAAATATTTATGCAGTTGGTGATGTTATCGGCTATCCAAGCCTTGCTTCTGCGGCTTATGACCAAGGACGCATCGCTGCACGAGCAATCACTGAAGGCTTAGGCAATGCTCACCTCGTTGAAGATATACCAACTGGCATTTATACCATTCCTGAAATTAGCTCTGTTGGTAAAACAGAACAGCAATTAACTGCAATGAAGATCCCATACGAAGTGGGCCGTGCTCAATTTAAACATTTAGCACGCGCACAAATTGCAGGTATGAATGTGGGTAGTTTGAAAATTCTATTCCATCGTGAAACTTTGCAAATTTTGGGTATTCACTGCTTTGGTGAAAGAGCCGCAGAAATTATTCACATTGGGCAAGCTATTATGGAGCAAAAAGGGGAAGGAAATACGATTGAGTATTTTGTGAACACTACGTTCAACTACCCGACAATGGCGGAAGCCTTCCGTGTAGCTGCATTGAATGGTTTAAATCGTCTTTTCTAAACTTCAATGACCATATTGCTGGGGGTCACCCAGCAATATGTCAATATACCAAGTCAATTACATTTTCTTTCTATAATAACTAGTCATTAGATTATAAATAGCTTCTGCTAGCTGCTCATAGCGACCACGTAAAGGTGAGCCAGGGCGGTAAACAAGTACGACTGTACGCTTAGGTTCAGGATGGATACAATTTAAGTAGCATACCCCGTCACGACATGCCTCGTTGGGTACAGCTAAATCAGGCAATAATGTTATTCCACTGCCTGCTGCAACCATATTCCTCAATGTTTCTAAGCTAGTAGCGCGGAAATGTGTATCTTCTTTAGCGCCTGCTTGAAAGCAAAAGCCCATCGCTTGGTCACGCAGACAATGCCCATCTTCCAACATTAATAATTTTTCACCCGATAACTCGCTCATATCAATCGTATTACGATCACGCCATGAGTGTCCTTCATAAATGGCAAGTTTCATCGGCTCTTCAAATAATGGCACAACAATAAAAGGATCAGTTTCTTTGACTTGAGCCAAAATTGCGCAATCAAGTTTACCGCTATCAAGCTGAGCTAATAACTGTTGGGTTTGTGCTTCATGTAAATAAATTTCCAGTTTAGGAAATAATTTATGTAACTCAGGAATAATTAATGGCAGTAAATATGGAGCAATTGTTGGGATCAAACCAATATGCAAAGGCCCCGACATACTCTCCCCTTGTAAAGCAGCCATTTCTTGTAAGACTTTAATTTCTCTTAAAATCGTTCTGGCTTGCTCAACAAGCAATAAACCTTGCTGAGTGAATAAAACTTTACGACTGGTTCTTTCCAACAACATGACGCCAAGTTCTTCTTCTAGCTTACGTATTTGGCCACTCAATGTTGGTTGGCTCACGTGGCAAGAGTCAGCTGCACGGCGAAAATGTTTATGTTCAGCCAATGCCACTAGATATTCCAGATCGCGAATGTTCATTTTGCAGCCCTTATCTTTTATTAATATAAATTGCCAATCAGTATAGCAGGTTTCTGATGCTTTTAACTATCAATTAGAGTTAAATGTTCGAAATTACCTCGTAATTAGTACGTTACGTCGACAATAGGCCTACTTTTTATATGAATTAGCATAGTCATCATACCTTGGTGAAAGGTACGGTAACAAGAAGTATAGCGAATATATTAAAATTCATGGCAAAATAATATACACATAGAACACACGGCATCTTTTATTTATATCTAAATAATAATAACTACTTATCGATAAGTAAAATATCTTCCAACTCCTAAATAAACGAATGAGGCTATAGGACATAGTTTAAATTTAATAATAAAAAACACAGTGTAACATTCAGATACATTATGTTTATCTTATTCATTGGTTTATTAGTTTTCATTAAAAACAAATTGGCAACAGTTATATTTACCCTAGCTAAACGAATTAAAAAAGCCGTATGCCGATTCGAAAATAACAGCATATAAAACCACCAAAAGACATACTGATAGCAACATTAGACACTATGGGCGCATGTGTAAGTGTTATTTTTAGGATCATAACCCAAATAATGCTTAATAGAGGCAGAGCTTAAATACAAATATAACGAATTTTTTAATATATTCCCTCACATTTTCTTTTTAAAATTAACACTCAAAATAAATTTATATCTATATAATCCATTTCGTCAAATACTGAAGGAATAATACAAATCCTTATTACAGAAATAATATATAGGTCTAATGTTATGAATAAGAAAAAAATCATTTCCGCTCTGTCATTTGTTTTGTTAACAGCATCATTATTTTCTACAAACGTACAAGCAAATATAGGTCATGAAAAAATCACATTTAAAGCTGCGATTGTATTTCCTCCGTGCAGCTATAACGTTGCTAATAACGGCGCTAATTTGAATTGCTTTGATGGCGGTACGAGCACTATAAAAACGTCAAATATTCATAATATCCAACAGAGTCAACCAACTGGCTGGCAACAACTTGAGAATAATAGAGGGGTTTATCAATTTCAATGGACAAACAAAGCAAAAAATTTAGCAATGCTCTCAGTAGAATACCTTTAAAAAACACTGAAAATGCAGAATGTGATGAGTCACTATAAATCAACAGCGAGATTGTTTTGTGGAAAACAGATAAAAATGAAATATATTTAAACGTTAACGCGTATACTCGTGGAATTGGGGGCAGAATTCTCTCCCCCCCATGTTTAACTTATTCAATGCTAAAATAACATTATAACCCTAAACGAATTTTAGCTTCTGTAATTGCCTTTTGGACTTGTCCCTTAGATACCCCACCTTTTGCAAGCCGTTTATCTAAGCATGATTGCAATGATAAAATTTCATAGACATCCAATTGGATGGTGTCACTGAATTTTTGCAAATCACTCAAAGCCATCTCTTCTAGTGCCTTACCTTGAGCGATAGCTGCAACCACTGCTTCGCCAACAATATGATGCGCCTCGCGGAATGGAACACCTTTTGCTACAAGATAATCAGCGAGCTCTGTCGCATTTGCATAACCTTGTTTTGCCGCGTCTTCACAACGCCCACGTCGGATTTGAATGCCATCAAGCACTAAAACAGCCATATGCATACAATCTAACCATGTATCAAGTGCATCAAAGAGACCTTCTTTATCTTCTTGCATATCTTTATTGTATGCCAGTGGTAGGCCTTTAAGGGTCATCATCATACCTGTCAATGCACCCTGTACCCGTCCACATTTACCGCGGATCAATTCTAAGGCATCTGGGTTTTTCTTTTGCGGCATCAATGAAGAGCCTGAGGTGACTTTATCTGATAATTCGACAAAACCGGCTTCACCACTGTTAAAGAAGATTAAATCTTCAGCAAAACGTGATAAATGTACCATGCCAATACTGGCATCAGATAATAGTTCAAGGACATGATCCCTATCGGATACCGTATCGAGACTATTACGTGTGGCAGCAGAGAACCCTAACCAATCCGCTAACTGTTCGCGGTCAATATCATAAGCAGTGCCAGCTAATGCGCCACAACCTAATGGGCTCACATCTAAACGTTTCAATGTATCTTTTAAACGGCTTTCATCACGCGCAAGCATCTCACTGTAAGCTAAGCACCAATGTGCAAAAGTGACTGGCTGTGCACGTTGCAAATGAGTGTATCCAGGCATCACCGCATCTTGATTATTTTCAGCCGTGATAACCAAGGCTTTTTGCAGCTCCGAAACCGCCTCTAATAACAAAGCAACCTGATCTTTACACCATAGTTTTAAATCGGTTGCTACTTGGTCGTTGCGACTACGGCCGGTATGCAGTTTTTTTCCTAAATCACCAACTTTATCAATCAGTTTTCCTTCAACCCAACTATGAATATCTTCAGCGTCACTTTGCAGAATACTTTCAGGGTTATCTTGAACCTCTTGTAATAATTCATTCAATGCCTGTTCTAAAGATTGCTGCTCCGCCGCTGATAGCACTCCAACAGTGACCAACGCTTTTGACCATGCAACCGAACCAATAATGTCTTGCTGTGCTAAGCGATAATCAAAGCGCAATGAATCATTAAATTGTTTAAACCGCTGATCGGCTTCTTGACTAAAACGTCCACCCCAAAGTGCCATAATTGATCCCTATCTGATTGATAAAATATACTCTTCATCCATTAAGCTACAGGGATGTTGACTACCTGCAACTTGAATTATTTAGAGTATATATGTCGTACCCGGCAGCCTACCGCTGCCGGGAAAATACTAAAACTATTTCGCTTTATTCTGTTCCTTCAACGCACGAATACGTGAAGACAGTGAATATAGACGGATAAAACCACCAGCATGGCTGTGATCATAAACTTCATCTTCACCGAATGTAGCGAACTCTTCAGAATACAGGCTCTTATCCGCTTTCTTCTGAATTGCCGTCACTTGCCCTTTATACAATTTCAATACCACTTCACCCGTCACATCTTGCGCTAAAGATTCTGCCGCAGCTTGTAGAGATTGACGTAAAGGTGCAAACCAACGACCGTCATAAACCACATAAGACATTTCTAGACCTAATTGCTCACGCCATTTAAAGCTATCACGATCCAGAACCAGCTGCTCAATGCCACGCAGAGCAGCCATCATGATGGTTCCCCCTGGGGTTTCATAACAACCACGTGATTTCATGCCGACTAAACGGTTTTCAACAATATCAATACGGCCCACACCATGCTTCGCACCCAGTACGTTCAGAGTCTCAAGGCAACCCAGTGGTGACAGCGCTTTACCATTAACAAAAACGACTTCACCTTGTTTCACACCAACGGTGACTAATTCAGCTTCATCTGGTGCATCTTTTGGATCAACCGTCCACACCCAGCAGTCCTGATTAGCCGCATTCCATGTGCTTTCTAATACACCCCCTTCCGTTGAGATGTGCCATGCGTTTTCATCACGGCTATAAATTTTCTCAAGGCTTGCTGTCGTTGGGATATTACGCTCTTTTAAGTAATCAAGAAGCGCTTCACGAGAACGTAAATCCCACTCACGCCATGGCGCAACCACTTTTAATTGAGGTGCTAACGCAGTGTATGTACTTTCAAAACGAACTTGGTCGTTGCCTTTACCTGTTGCGCCATGAGCAACAGCATCAGCACCCACTTTCAATGCAATTTCAACTTGCGCTTTAGCAATAATTGGGCGCGCCATTGACGTCCCTAATAGGTAGCTACCTTCATAAAGAGCGCCTGTTTTTAATACTGGGTAAATATATTCTTTGATAAATTCTTCGCGCAGATCGACGACATAGCATTCAGATGCCCCTGATTGCAGCGCTTTTTGTTCAACACCAACCAGATCTTCTCTGTCTTGCCCAACATCAGCAACGAATGCAACTACTTCACAATCATCATAGTTTTCTTTTAACCATGGAATAATTGCTGATGTATCTAAACCACCTGAGTACGCTAATACAATTTTTTTGATGCCCTTTTTCATAACTTATCTATCCCGATTCCGCTTAATTAAGAGTTCATTTGTTTATTTGATTAGCAAAGCTAACCACATGCATCTCACTTACGATGCTAAAATTCGAGTTCCGATGGAGGTACCATTAAATAGTGCAGGTAATTGCTCCGCATGACGCCAACTCGCAATATCAACGGGTCGCTGTAAGGTGGTTGCTGCATCAAGTGCCGCATTGACTTTTACAATCATGCCGTCGGTAATAATGCCTTGTTCAATTAATTTCTGAGCTTTCTCCGTCGTCATTTCATCAATTTTTTGGCCTTTACCATCAAGAATGCCGCTCACATCAGACAATAGAACTAAATCTGCATTCAATGCCTGTGCAATCGCTGTAGCCGCTTGGTCTGCATTGACGTTCATTAATAAACCATCCGATGTCACACCAATTGAACTGATAATTGGTAAATAATCTGCATCTAATAGTAATTGCAGTAATTTCGCATTGCCCGGTTTCGCACTGCCAACATGACCTAGTTCATCATTAAGTTGAGTCACTACCGCACTTTGCCCATCACCTAATGATAGACCAACCGCTTGTAGCTGGTATTTAGTTGCCCACGCCAATAATGTTTTATTAGCAGTCCCCGCTAATGCCCCAGTAATGATGTCAATTTGATCTGCTGGGGTGACGCGTAGCCCTTGCTTTTTAACTACCGGTAATTGCAATTTCTGCATTAACTCATCAACTAAGCAGCCACCACCATGCACAATGACTAATGGTCTTTGATGCGACTGACGATAAGTTTGCAATGCCGTAAACAGCCTCTCTAGCGCTTCTTCGCTGTCGAGTAATACACCACCCAATTTAATCACTAATGGTTGCATGGGGTTGATCCTTAATAAGTTCATTGACCGTGATGGCACTAAAATAATGATTGTGTTTCATTAAAATCGAAACGAATATTCATGCATTGCACTGCCTGTGCAGCTGCGCCTTTTAATAAATTGTCTTCTGTACCCACTAATATCAGATGTTCACCTTTTAGCACAAAGCCGATATCACAAAATGGTGTACCAACCACAGATTTTAGTGCCGGAACGCCTTTGTCATATAAACGCACCAACGGCTTACCCTGATAGGCATCTTTAAATACTTGACGAATTTGCTCATCAGTTACCCCTGCTTTCACCTTACAAGTGATCGTGGCAAGAATACCGCGAGCAAAATTACCTAAATGTGGAGTGAAAATGACTTCACGACCTAAATGCGTTGCAATTTCGGGTTGGTGACGGTGAGTAAAAATGCCATAAGGCTGCAAACTCACCTCACAAAAACTATTAGTCATGGAAGCTTTGCGCCCCGCACCTGAAACACCACTGGTTGCATTAATGACGGGCCACATTTGTTCATCAAGTAATTTAGCCTCAATCAGTGGTTTAAGCGCTAGCTGAGAAACCGTTGGATAGCACCCCGGTACCGCGATCAACTGGGCTTGACGAATTTTATCAGCCTGCCATTCTGCAAGGCCGTAAACGGCTTGATCTAACCATTTACTGTTTGTATGTTCAAAACCATAGTATTGTGGATAGAAAGCAGCATCTTGAACACGATAGGCGCCTGATAAATCAAACACGACACAACCCGCCTCTAAAAATTGAGGGGCGATGTCATGGCTCACTTCATGAGCCGTTGCAAGAAATACGACATCAACGCCTTGTGCTACTGCTGCAACATCGGTCAATGGTTGCACTGGAATATCGATGATGCCTTTATACTGGGGATGTAAATCAGAGAAGCATTTACCTGCATCAGCACTTTGCGCTGACACCATCAACCCTTGAAGATTTATTTCAGGATGACGTTGCAGATAAGCCGCTAATTCCGCTCCAGTATAGCCACTGGCCCCGATAATGAGTGTGTTCAACATATACTTTCTACCTTGTACTCGTGACCCAAACAGTTTAATGTGTATTTTTATTCAAATAAAGTGCATGAATATTGATACTATTATGGATAAAGGCTGTCAACAGTGAATATTAAATTACCTGCATTTATTGAGATTTATCGTCAATTAATTGCCACTCCATCCATCAGTGCAACTGATGCACAACTCGATCAGAGCAATAAAGCATTGGTTGAATTGCTGGGAGGCTGGCTAGAAACACTTGGATTTACGGTTAATATCCAACCCGTACCGGATACCCGTGATAAATACAATCTATTAGCATCAATTGGTGAAGGCAGTGGTGGCCTAATGTTGTGTGGCCACACAGATACCGTCCCCTTTGATGAAGGGCGTTGGAGTAAAGATCCTTTTGCATTGACGGAGCACGACGGTAAGCTCTATGGCTTAGGTACCGCCGACATGAAAGGCTTTTTTGCTTTTATTGTTGATGCGCTGCGTGATATTGATACGAGCAAATTTACTCGTCCACTGCATATTCTTGCAACTGCCGATGAAGAGACCTCAATGGCGGGGGCACGTTATTTTGCGGCGAGTACTCAACTGCGCCCTGACTTTGCCATTATTGGTGAACCTACCTCGTTACAGCCAATACGTGCGCATAAAGGGCACCTTTCAAATGCCATTCGTATTACCGGTCAGTCGGGGCACTCAAGTGATCCTGCCCGAGGTGTTAATGCAATTGAATTAATGCATGAGTCGATTAGCCATTTGATGACGCTACGTAACACATTGAAAGAGCGTTATAACAACCCTGCGTTCGTGATCCCCTACCCAACGATGAATTTCGGTCATATTCATGGTGGTGATGCTGCGAACCGCATTTGTGGTTGCTGTGAATTACACATGGATATTCGTCCTTTACCGGGTCTAACCTTGCAAGATCTCGATGAGCTATTGAATGAAACCCTTGAACCAGTCAAAGCAAAATGGCCGGGTCGTTTAGACATTGAAGCACTGCATCCCCCTATCCCAGGTTATGAATGCCCAACTGATCATAAAATGGTCGCTGTGATTGAACAACTTCTCGGTCAAAAAGCAGATACTGTTAATTACTGTACGGAAGCCCCTTTTATTCAAGAGCTCTGCCCCACTTTAGTTCTTGGCCCCGGCTCAATTGAACAAGCTCATCAGCCTGATGAGTTTATCGATATCGCATTTATTGAACCCACCCGCCAACTGATTGGTCAGCTGATTGAACATTTTTGTCTGACTGAATAAAATTTGATAAGCGCAATAACATCTTGCTGTTGCGCTTTCTTCAACTTGAATTTTTTTCCTATTGCCTCTGAAAAACTCTCACTGTGACTATTTCATTTAAGTGTTGACTCTATTTAAATATTCGGTAATCTTTATTTAGACGTCTAAACGTATAGACGCGTAAATGGATATAATAAACTATCGATACAATTACGATTGCAAGACTTAATGTCACGAGAGGCAGGGTATGAGTTTTTTTCACGCAAATCAGCGCGAGGCGCTAAACCAAAATTTGGCAGAGTTAGATGGGCAGATTAATGTCTCCTTTGAATTTTTTCCGCCGCGTACTGAAGAGATGGAACAAACTCTCTGGAAATCGATTGATCGGTTAAAGAATCTTAAACCTAAGTTTGTCTCTGTGACCTACGGAGCAAACTCAGGCGAACGTGATAGAACCCATAGCATTATTAAAGACATTAAAGAAAAAACAGGTCTCATCGCGGCTCCTCATTTGACTTGTATCGATGCATCACGCGATGAATTAAAAGAGATCGCCCGTGATTATTGGAATAGTGGAATTCGTCAAATCGTGGCACTGCGTGGTGATTTACCCGATAACAGCCGCAAACCCGATATGTATGCAACGGATTTAGTCGAATTACTGAAAACCGAAGCCGACTTTGATATTTCTGTTGCTGCTTACCCTGAAGTCCATCCTGAAGCGAAAAGCGCTCAGGCAGACTTAATTAGCTTAAAAAAGAAAATTGATGCAGGTGCTAACCGCGCGATCACTCAATTCTTTTTTGATGTTGAAAGCTATTTACGCTTTCGCGATCGTTGTGTCGCAACAGGCATTGATGTGGAAATCGTACCGGGTATTCTGCCTGTTTCAAATTTCCGCCAGCTAGAGCGTTTTGCCAAGCTCACCAACGTACGTATTCCATCATGGATGAGCAAAATGTATGAAGGGTTAGATAATGATCCTGAAAGCCGCAATTTAGTTGGCGCATCGATTGCGATGGATATGGTGAAAATTTTAAGCCGAGAAGGCGTGAAGGATTTCCACTTTTATACGTTGAACCGCTCTGAACTGACGTATGCAATTTGCCATACATTGGGTGTAAGACCGTAAATAATGACAGGCAATGAAGCTGTGTCTTTCGGCTTCATTGCTTTTAGCTAAAAAATTTACACCTTCATTAAATTTAGTCGTTCTATTAAAGAAAATCTTACTCTATTTTTTATACTCGCTTTTACCTGTAGGTAATCGCATAAGTTGAGATAACAATGAAAATAGAGACTAATTCCCACTCCCACAATGTTAATGCTATCCACCAACCCAATAGCATTGCAACATCTTCATTTCCTTTAGATTCAATGCGACAACGCGATATTGTGATAATTAATCCTTACCTTGGTGGTCAAGGAGATCACTTTCTAGCCAATAAAATTGCAAACATTGCCTTAAATGAAGACTGCCGAGTATCAATCGTTTCTATCAATGCTGAGGATACAACACAACAGCAATGTCGTAATCTATCACGACAAAATGATGAGTCGCATCATCTGAGCCAACTAAAAGATCCTATTTTTATCGTTGCTCCCGTTAGCCTTCTACCATCTGAAAAACTCCAAGAAAATATCAATCAGCTATGTGAAACACATCATTTTGCTAAACAAAAAATTATGTTGATTGAAGAAATGGATATTTCCCCCGTTGAAGATAAAGTAGATGAATGCTACGACAAATTGAAGACGGCTGGATTTAATAAAGTGACTGCACACCATTTAGGTATAGGACTTGGTATTGGATACCTAGCAACTGACCAACATCAAATTAGAGAGATCAAAAATCGATTTGAATATGAATTAACTAATCTAATAGATAGCTATAATGCGTCATTAGCAAAAGATCACAACTATCATTTAGGCTACATTAGCTCTGATGCCGCTATTTTCGGCACCCAAGTTTTTATTGCTAACACACTGGTCGAAACTCAGCATGATAATAAAGATACCCACTATATTATGGTGCTTCGCAAACTTAATGACCAAGTAAAAGAAGATATTCCTTCCAACCTAATGAAAGTTCTAACTAAAACAAAAAGTGAAAATTACGACTATCCATCCTTGTTTTCAAAAGTCACACTCTACTTTGCCGATCCTCTACAGGGCCATTTAGAAAAAGCTATCGAGTTCACGGGAACAGGGCAACGTCATGTAACTGTCGTGATAACCCAATCACTCCCTAAAAATATATTTGATGATTTTATGCAGTTAGCCCACTCAGGTATTATGAGTGGCGATCAGTCCCTTAGTGAATTCATTTCCTTGAAAGGAACTATTCCTTACTATGATATGCAGCCTTGGAAACAGGGTGTAGCGAAAGGACTCAAAAATGTTTGGAGAGAAAGTGAACGAGCAAGTATGGCTGACCATAAAATTATCGGCTTAAATAGGATGGGGACCCCAATTTATAAATTCCTGCCAAATAAAAACCAACCTGAGCTTTCACCTAAACAAATTACCAGAAAAGCCGAGGTAGAGGAGGAGCTATATTCTATGCAGGCTAATCAATATATTAGCCAACTTATTACTTCTGATATAAAGAAGTAATATTGAAACCTAAATATACTCAAAGTAAACAGATCCAAACTGTCATTATCAATTGGATATGTTTACCGTGAACATGTCACAACATCCGATATACCGTGACATGTCACGTTTTTATCTATCAATTCAACAAACTCATTCATTGAGTTGATAGAAAATAGTTTCTAGCCCGTATTACGCATACCCGCGGCAACACCGGCAATTGTCACCATCAATGCTTGCTCAACGCGCGGATCTGGCTGCTCTTGCTGGCGAGAGCGGTGTAGCAATTCTGCCTGTAAAACGTTTAATGGATCTGTATAAACATTACGTAAGGCAATTGATTCAGCAATCCATGGCAAATCAGCCATCAACGCCTCATCTTTCGAAACAGCTAATACGCTTTTGATATCTTCAGAAAGCTGTTCACGTAGTTTCAGGCCAAGAGGCCAAAGGCGCTCTTCCACCAAACGGTGGTCGTAATATTCAGCGAGCCATAAGTCCGCTTTCGCATACACCATTTCTAACATAGCAATACGTGTATTAAAGAAAGGCCATTGCTGCCACATTTCATCCAATACCGCTTGTTTGCCTTCTTGTTCAATCACATGCTTCAGTGCAGCGCCTGCCCCTAACCATGCAGGGAGCATTAAACGGTTCTGAGTCCACGCAAAAATCCATGGGATAGCACGTAAGGTTTCAACACCCCCCGTTGGGCGACGTTTTGCAGGACGTGAGCCTAGTGGTAATTTACCTAATTCAAGCTCAGGTGTTGCAGCACGGAAGTAAGGCACAAAGTCAGGCTGTTCACGGACATAGTCACGATACATAGCACAAGAAACGTCAGATAGAGAATCCATTACAGATTTCCACTCTTGTTTTGGCTCAGGTGGTGGCAGTAAGTTCGCTTCTAAAATAGCGCTCGCGTATAACGCTAAGCTGCTGATCGCCACCTGTGGTAAACCAAACTTAAAGCGGATCATCTCACCTTGTTCAGTGACACGTAAACCACCTCGTAAGCTTCCCGGCGGTTGAGAGAGCAGTGCAGAATGAGCAGGTGCACCACCTCGGCCAATTGTGCCGCCACGGCCATGGAAGAGTGTTAATGTGACGCCTTCTTTATCACATAACTTAATTAGAGCATCTTGTGCGCGGTATTGTGCCCAAGAAGCGGCCATAACCCCCGCATCTTTTGCTGAGTCAGAATAACCAATCATGACCATCTGACGATCATCAATTAGCTCACGATACCATTCGATACTTAGCAGCTTTTTCATCACGCTTTCAGCGTTGTTTAAGTCTTCAAGTGTTTCAAATAGTGGTGCAACAGGTAAACGCACTGAAGCGCCAGCTTCTTTGAGTAATAGCTTAACCGCAAGTACATCAGAAGGCACTTTTGCCATGGAAATGACATAGGCCGCGACAGAATCATTCTTAGATTCCGCAATCACACGACAGGTTTCGAAGACTTCTGCTGTTTCAGCACTTGGTTGCCAACTACGCGGGATCAACGGACGACGCGATTGCAATTCCGTTAATAAGAAGTCTTGCTTCTCTTCTTCAGACCAAGCTGCGTAATCACCTAATCCTAAGTACTGTGTTAACTCAGACAGTGCTTCTGTATGACGCGTACTTTCTTGCCGAACATCGATACGGACGAGTTGCAAACCGAAGCTACGTACACGACGTAATGTATCCAGTAGTTGTCCATTCGCAATGATACTCATCCCACATGCCATGAGTGATTGATAGCATGCGTACAGCGGTTCCCACAATTGTGCATTGTCGGTCAATAAATCAGCAGGTGGCAGTACTTGCTCACCTTTGACTCGGCGCTCTAAATATTCCAAAGTGGAAAATAGCTGGCCTCGCAGGTTTTTAGCTATTTGTCGATAAGGCTCATCAACATCATCACCGCCTGCTAATGCACGCAGTTCTGGAGTTGCTTCGGTCATCGATAGTTCGGAGACCAAAACTTGAATATCTTTTAAGAATAAGTCCGCCGCTTTCCAACGACTGAGCAATAATACATGACGCGTGACTTCTGAAGTTACATTTGGGTTACCATCACGATCCCCACCCATCCATGAGGTAAAGCGAATTGGGTTGGCTTCAACGGGCAACACTGTACCGATAGATTCTTCAAGCTGTTCATTAAACTCACGTAAAAATGCAGGTACCGCTTCCCACAATGAGTTTTCTACAACTGCAAATCCCCATTTTGCTTCATCGATAGGCGTTGGGCGAATTTTACGAATTTCATCGGTATGCCACGATTGCGCGACTAATTGACGCAAGCGACGCATGATATTGTTGCGCTCGTAATCAGCCAAATCATCATGATCGAGTTGTGATAAACAGGTATTTACTTCAACCAGTTTATGGATCAGGGTACGACGTGCTATCTCTGTGGGATGAGCCGTTAAAACCAATTCGATTGAGAGCTGGTTAACCGCTTTATGAATATCGCCATCAGTAAAACTTTTATCTTTTAAGCGGCTGAATAAGTTTTTGAGTGCAACAGGATTACTCGCTGCTTCACCGTGTGGTGAGATGCTGTGATATTGCTCAGCAACGTTAGTCAGGTTTAAAAACTGGTTAAATGCCCTCGCAACTGGTAGTAGTTCATCATTAGAGAGGTTTTGTAATGTCATTAACAGTTTTTGGCGCTGTACTTCATTACCAGCACGAGATGATTTTGACAATTTACGGATGGATTCCACTTTATCGAGGATGTCCTCACCTAAAGCTTCCTTAATTGTGTCGCCGAGTAGCTTACCCAACATACTGACATTACTACGCATTGCAGAATATTGCTGATTCATGAGACTTTAACCTTGTGCTTCTGGCAGAATGCGGTCCGTTCTAGGTTAGTTAACGGTTAGCAACTGCGTCCAATTTCCTGTAATTAAATTTCAGCAAGCTGCGCTGGAGTTGTAGTTTTGTGATGCAGCCACCAAATTTTACCCTTGCCTCTATATAGATATCAGAAAAAAAGCAATTTGGGGGATTTTTCTGAAATTTAATTACAGCGATATTTTTATTAGTTTTTCTTATTCATGTCTTGCTTTAGCGCAATATATTGTCGATTCAGCACTTTTAAGACATGAATATTGCTTAAGAATTAAATCATCAGAACAAAAACACAAAAATAGATAGGATTAATTGTAAGGAGGTAGGCATTAAAAAAATAATACCTACCTTAAAAATACGTTATAGCAGCTGAGAAAGACGATTAAGATCTGATTGGATAGCCCCCGCAGTTACATCACGACCCGCACCGGGCCCGCGGATCACTAATGGATTATCACGGTACCAACGACTTTCGATGGCAAAAACATTATCGCCCGGTAGTAATGAAGATAGAGGATGATCAGGTTTAACCGCTTCGACACCAACACGAGCACGCCCTTTCACCGCATCAAATCGCGCAACATAGCGCAAAACCATCCCCATTTCTTGGGCTGCTTCTAAGCGTTGTTGCATCTGTTCATTAATCACCGCACTATTTTCAAAAAACTCATCTAATGAGCCGGCTTCTGCTTGCGGAGGAACCAATGATTCAACACGGACATCCGTAGGTTCAATTTCATAACCAGCTTCACGAGCTAAAATAATTAATTTACGCATGACATCTTGCCCCGAGAGGTCAATTCGTGGATCTGGTTCCGTCAAACCTTGTTGCCATGCTTGTTCAACTAATTCGCTGAAAGGTACAGAGCCATCAAACTGTAAAAAAAGCCATGACAAAGTGCCGGAAAAAATACCGCTGATGGCTAAAATAGCATCGCCACTTTCTTTGAGATCACGCACAGTATGATTGATTGGTAAACCTGCTCCTACTGTGGCGTTATACAACCAATGACGCCCAGTTTTACTGAATGCATCACGAATTTGGCGATACTGCTGTGTTTCTGCTGCCCCCGCAATTTTATTAGCGCTGATAACATGGAAGCCATAACTGGCAAAATCAATGTAGCTATTCGCCAGCTCCGCGCTCGCTGTTACATCAAGCACAACGAGATCATCATATGGGTGGGAGCGCATCCATAAAAACAGATTATCGTCCTGATGTTCTATTGCATCATCATCGAAAAAGGCTAAAGCACGACTAGGATCAATACCTTGGTAATTAAGCAAACTGCGGCGGCTATCAACGACACCAGCAAGCACGAAATCAAAATCACTACGCGCAGAAATATTCGGTTGTTCAGCGGCAAATAGCTCTAACCAACGAGCGCCTATATTGCCTTTACCAAATAAAACTAACCCAATACGTTTTTCGGCTCGGAACAGACTTTGATGCATGCCTTGAATTAAATGTTCAGTCTGGTTTGAACGCAATACCGCAACTAAGCTGATCCCATCTTCCGAATGCCAAACAAATTCAACAGGCTGCTCTTTCAATTCTGCGTAGAAGCGATGACTATGCAGTGGGTTTTTACATACCCCTGCCCCCACTAATGCCACCAATGAAAAACCTTCACGTAGTGATAACGTTCCTGGAAGTGCGGCTTCTTCTAAAGTATTCAAGGCACTTTCAACAATTTCAGAGGTATAACAAAATTGCAGTAAATTCCTATCAGGATGAATACCATGCGCGAGTGGACGTAGCTGAGTACGCTTCAATAGTGAATCGATATCCTTATAGATCTGATTAAAATCACGCCCTTGTGCAATTCTGAGTTCAATTAAACATACATCATCATGACTCGTCACAATTTTTGCGCCAGTTCCTGATGCTAAGACACGTTCAATTTTTGTTGAACCTTGCTCAGGCTGATAGCTGCATCTTAATTGCAGGTCGATATTACTCACAGAAACGGGTTGTAAGGTACGTGTATGTAGTACCGGTGCAGCAAGACGGGCGAGTTCGCTTGCTTCATCTAAACGCAGTAAAGGCAATAAACAGGCGTCTTTAATTTTACGTGGGTCAGCGCTATATACCCCCGCTACATCGCTCCAAATAGTGACTTTTTCAGCATCTGCTAATGCACCGACTTGTGTTGCCGAATAATCGCTACCATTACGCCCTAGAAGAACCGTTTCACCCGCTTGGTTACGAGAAATAAACCCTGTCACAACCAGACGATGTTTAGGATACTGCGCTAAAATTTGCTGTAATAATTGGCGTGATTGTGGCTCATCAACCTGCGGCTGAGCTGCTCTTTCTGCCCGCAAAAAAGCCCGAGCATCTAACCAAACACTTTGCATGCCTGATTCTTGCAGCACCTCAGACATCAGGCGCGCTGACCATATTTCACCGTGACCAACGACTTCGGCGTAAGAAGCATCATTAATCGGTTTATCCAGTAAAGCACTTAAGCGCTCTAAATCTTCGATAAATAAACGAGTTAGTTTGCTGGCCTTCTCTTCTGGCAATAGCCCATTAATTAAATCTTGCTGGTAACGACGTAAGTATTGCTGAACTTGATGAGCAGAAATACGATCACTTTGACTTAATTTTAGCCAATTAATTAACTGGTTTGTTGTACTACCCGCAGCTGAAACCACCATTAAGTCACCGGATTGGCTATAGTTAGCCATAATATTGGCGACCCGCTGATAACATTTCGCATCAGCTAAACTACTCCCTCCAAATTTATGTAACTGGCGGTGATGTGGACCCGCCTCAACTGCTGTCAGTGCACTCATCAAATACTCCGCTAACGTTGTGCTGCTACTTTAAATGCATTTTCTAAATCCGCGATCAGATCTTGGCTATCTTCGATCCCGACAGAAATCCGTAATAAGCTATCAGTAATACCCGCCGCCGCTCGTGCTTCCACTGACATTCCTGCATGTGTCATCGTCGCAGTATGTGATATTAAGGTTTCAACGCCCCCTAATGACTCCGCAAGTGTAAAAAGTGTAAGTGAGCTTAGAAAACGACGTAACTGTGATTCATCACCATTAAATTCGAAGCTCAACATCGCACCAAAACCTTTCTGCTGTTTTACGGCGACCTTGTGGCCTGCATGCTCTGTTAATTCAGGATAATATAATTTCTTCACTAACTTCTGAGTTTTAAGATAATTTACTATCTCATGAGCATTACTTTGTTGCTGCTTTATGCGTGGTGATAACGTTCTGATCCCCCTGAGCAATAAATAGCTATCGAAGGCTCCCCCTGTAACACCGATATTATTCGCCCACCATGCTAATTCTATTGCCCACTTTTCCTCTTTGGCAATAACGGCTCCTGCAATAATATCTGAATGACCATTAAGATATTTTGTACAAGAGTGCACAACAAAATCAGCACCTAACGAAATCGGTTGCTGCAATATAGGACTTAAAAAAGTGTTATCAACAATGACTAAAGCCCCTGCATCGTGAGCTAGTTTTGTAATTGTTTCAATATCATAAATAGTTAGTAGTGGATTACTTGGCGTTTCAATCAACACCAATTTAGGTTTTTTAGCCAGGGCAGCGAGTAATTGAGTTTGGTTATTTTGATCAACAAATTGTACTTGATAAGCACCGCGTTGGTGCTGACTATTAAACAAACGATAACTTCCGCCGTAACAATCATGAGGAGCGACAAGTAGATCCCCTGGTTGCAGAAAAACAGTACATAAAAGATGTAACGCGGACATCCCACTGTTTGTCATCACTGCTCCGCTACCGCCTTCAAGCTGTGCGATTGTTCTTTGCACGATATCACGCCCAGGATTGCCCCGACGTGAATAATCATGAACACGAGGCTCATTAAACTCAGTAAAATTATAAGTACTGGATAAATAAATGGGCGGAACAACGCAGCCAAACTGCGAATCTTCGTTTAACCCATTATGAATGGCGATAGTCGACGGTTTAAGGGACATAAACGCTTCTCCTGATAGACGGTAAGCCAAATAATACCCACTAGAAGTATAGACGTCAACATATCTAGACGGCTAAACTTCTTTACGTTTATATCAAGTAATGGAATAATCATCCTTAATGATTATGCGTAAATTGATTGTAATTTATGCAAAACATATCAACTCATTAATTTCAAAAAGAAATTATGACGTTTTATGTTGCTAGTATTTTAACTTATATGTCAGTTAAAAATCTTAGACCATGAATATTTTGTGATTTGAAAGATAACTGATGTATTATTTTTTATTATTAATGAAAATAACCAAGGTAACTCATGGCTGAATGGAACGGTGAATATGTCAGTCCGTATGCTGAGCATGGCAAAAAAAGTGAGCAAGTAAAAAAAATTACAGTATCAATTCCATTGAAGGTACTGAAAATTTTAACTGATGAGCGTACCCGCAGACAAATCAATAACTTACGTCATGCAACCAACAGTGAATTACTGTGTGAAGCTTTTTTGCACGCCTTTACTGGCCAGCCGCTGCCAAATGATGAGGATTTACGCAAAGAGCGTAATGATGAAATCCCAGAGGCCGCTAAAGAGATCATGCGCGAACTCGGCATTGACCCTGAAACTTGGGAATACTGATTGCTGCTACTTCATCTCTGGTTTCAACTACGCCACTCACTGATGACGTAGCGTTTTTTTCCACTCTAAACAATTCGAGTTGCAGTTAGGCGACAAACGAAGGTAGACGAAGAGCATAGATAAACTCTATGATCCGGCTAACTGAGTACAGTCAACCAACACTGCAACTTGAAGGGTTTTGGAGATCTACTTCGGTTTAGATTCCTCTGAATTATTCGCAATTCAGAATCTCCCTCAAGCTTTACACGATCCGTAATTTTACACTCCCAGCATTATTTCCTACTCACAACGAATAACAAAAATCATGAAGGGTAATGTAATGAATCGATATAATCAGGCTTTGATGGGGCTAATTGGTACTGCGTTACTCATTACCGCTGGATGTACAAACTATTCCGCCATAAATTCACAAAAGTACCGAGAAACTCCTGATATTCAATCTTCAGCCAAAAAATTAGGTACTCAATGGGGTGAAGATGTTAATTCTGCTGTAACAACCGTGAATGCATCACGTTTAACCAACTCACCTTTTGATACTGCCACTATCTATTACCGCGGAGAATCAATACCATCGCGCATTCAAACCATGAATTACATCGCACTATCTCCATTGGAAATCAAAGTCACTGACCAACGTGGCTATAAAATGCCAATCTACCGTAATCATCAAGGCCAGTATATTTTACCCGCCAAAGAGGGACAGCGTTATCAATTAACTATCGCCAATACCGATAGAAATAGAACTTATGAAGTGGTCACAACGGTTGATGGTATCGATGTACTCAATGGCCGTGCAGGCTCATATCAAAATAGTGGTTATCTGATCCGCCCAAAGAGTGAGGTAACCATTGAAGGATTCCGTAAAAGCCAAGATCACGTCGCAGCTTTCCGCTTTGCTACCCCTGAGAATTCTTATGTAAATCAAAATATTCAAGGTGATGAACGTAATATTGGTGTCATTGGTTTTGCAATGTTTGAAGTTCGTGAACAGCTCCCTGACTGTGAAGCTAATCCTTTTCCCGCAAATGCACAATATGCCCCAGCGCCATGTAAAAAACGCTAAATGTGATTAAAGCGTATTCTTTAGAGAGTGCGCTTCTATCTGTACTGTGCTCCAGTTATCGCTATTTAGATGTGGGCAAGTGACCGATAAAACCGATATCGACATGGTAAAATCAAACGCGAAGATCAGAAACAATGGTATGTGTTTGGTGTGGGTGACCGTCTTTAACGGTTTATTTCTTCCATAAAAAAAGGGAAAACGTATTTTCCCTTTTTTGCGTCTGTAGGTTTTATTACTTCTTAGAACCTGGGATGCTGAAACGTTGGTTAAAGCGATCAACACGACCACCAGTCGCAACGTCACGCTGTTTACCAGTATAGAACGGGTGGCAGTTACCACAAACGTCCAGGTTCAGTGAGTGACCCGCAGTTGAATTGATTTTCATAACATTACCGCAAGAACAAGTAGCAGTAACTTCTTCGTATTTAGGGTGAATACCTTTTTTCATGGGAGAACCTCTATTAAGGCCGTGTCGCCATTCCAGCCCTAACGCCGGACACCACACGTCGTGTTGATTAAAAATGTTTATTGGCAAAATTAGATACCAAAGGCGGCGGATCATACAGAAAATATGTTTATCGCGCAATGAAAACTGCATATACTCGCCATACTTTAAGATGCAGAGGTATCGACTAACCTCCGCGAGCCGAGCTACATAGTTTGTCTATGCTCCCCGTCTGTCTTACTGGTCTATCACTTGTCGCTTATCTACATCTCGAATTATTTAGAGTAGAGTTTTTTATGATACTCTAACCAGACAATCTTACTATTATCGCACAAAAACTAGACGGAATACTAGATATGATCGTCGTTCAGGTGGCTTTACCTGTTCCTTTAAATCGCGCTTTTGATTATTGCTTAGATGACAATATGCCGATCCCTCCCATTGGCGGTCGTGTCATGGTGCCTTTTGGTAAACGGCAAGCTCTAGGCATTGTGGTTAACCACAGCCATACTAGCGAACTCCCCGAAGACCAACTGAAATCCGTTGAGCTTGTGCTTGATAATGAAACTCTATTCCCTGATGACCTATGGCAATTGCTATTATGGTCAGCGCAGTACTATCACTACCCCATTGGTGAAGTTCTCTTTCATGCGTTACCTATTCTATTACGTCAAGGCAAGGCCGCTGAGTTTTCGCCAATTTGGCAATGGCAGGTAACTGCACTTGGCGAAAGTGTCGATCTTAACGAATTAAAACGTTCGCCAAAACAGCAACAAGCTCTGGCTTTATTGCGTCGTGGTGCAATTTATCGCCACCAAGTCAATGAACTGGAATTGAGCGAAAGCGCGCTTCAGTCGCTGAAAAAGAAAGATTACATTAACCTGTACCCTGTTCAGCCAATAGCAGAAAAATGGCAATCTCAATTTTCTGTCAGTGGAGAACGCTTACGCCTCAATAGCGAACAAGCTACCGCCGTCGGAGCCATCCGTGCTGAAGATGATGCTTTTTCACCTTGGCTCCTTGCGGGTATCACTGGTTCTGGTAAAACCGAAGTGTACCTCAGTGTATTAGAAAATATTTTAGCACAAGGTAAACAGGCATTAGTTTTAGTGCCTGAAATCGGTTTAACACCGCAAACAATTAGTCGTTTTCGCGAACGTTTCAACGCCCCTGTTGATGTGCTGCATTCAGGGCTAAATGACAGTGAACGCCTTGCTGTCTGGTTACGCGCAAAACAGGGTTCGAATGCCATTGTCATTGGTACACGCTCTGCACTATTTACTCCCTTTTCTCGCTTGGGCATTATCATTATCGATGAAGAGCATGATAGTTCCTACAAGCAACAGGATGGCTGGCGCTACCATGCACGCGACCTCGCAGTTTTCCGTGCAAAAAAGGAAAACATTCCTATTATTATGGGAACGGCTACGCCTTCTCTAGAAACATTGTTTAATGTTCAGCAAAAGAAATATCGCCAACTGAACTTAACACTGCGCGCAGGAAACGCACGCCCTGCAACTCAACATCTTATCGACCTTAAAGGCCAACCACTCAAGTTTGGCTTATCACATTTATTGGTTAAACATATTCAAGAGCACTTAGCACAAAACAACCAAGTGATCTTATTTTTAAACCGTCGCGGCTATGCACCTGCACTGATTTGCCATGAATGTGGTTGGATAGCCGAATGCCAACGTTGCGATCACTACTATACTTTGCATCAGAACTTTCATCAGCTACGTTGCCACCATTGTGATAGCCAACGTCCGGTTCCGAAACAATGCCCACATTGTGGCTCCACACACCTCGTTCCTGTGGGGATGGGAACCGAACAGCTCGAAGAAGGGATCACTGAATTATTCCCTAACGTTCCGGTAACACGTATTGATCGTGATACCACTAGCCGTAAAGGTGAATTAGAACAACATTTAAATGAAGTCCATGCGGGTGGTGCACGTATTTTGATTGGCACACAGATGTTGGCCAAAGGACACCACTTTCCAGATGTCACCTTAGTTGCGCTACTTGATGTTGATGGAGCGCTGTTTTCCAGTGATTTCAGAGCCGCTGAACGTTTTGCTCAGCTTTACGTGCAAGTGTCTGGACGAGCTGGCCGTGCGGGCAAGCAAGGTGAGGTGTTTTTACAAACTCACCATCCGGAACATCCATTACTACAGACATTATTAGAAAGTGGTTATGATGCATTCACTAAAGAAGCGATGGAAGAACGCCGAATCGCCATGCTTCCTCCTTTTTCTAGCCATATTTTGATCCGTTCAGAAGATCACAACAACCAAGATTCAAAACAGTTTCTACAGAAAGTACGCCATTATATTTCTGAACACCCACAAAGCGACCCTCGATTATGGATCTTAGGACCCGCCCCAGCAATTCAAGCTAAACGCGGTGGCCGCTTCCGCTGGCAACTGTTACTACAACACCCTTCTCGTGGCTATTTGCAAAAATTTACGGCGCAACTTCTACCTGAGCTACAAAGCCAGCCAGAAAGTCGCAAAGTGAAATGGAATATTGATGTCGATCCTACTGATGCCTAGCCTTATCTATCAAAGATAAATCACTCAAAATACGTTTACGTATCATATTTCTTTTTATGAGAGTAAAAATATCGTAACTAAATCAAATAGCGCAAACAACTCACCGCTATAGAGCCAAATATTTATCATTAAATAAGCTAAAAACGGTTGCCTTATGAATTATTTTCAATATTTGCGAAGCAGCTCTAAAAAATGACTCAAGTCACAGTTTTTATGTAAACTAGGTAACAGATATTATTATTAAACCAATTAGAATAACTCGTAACTTGATGCGATGACGTCTTTACGCCATGCAAAAAAAGCAAACGATTAACTAACGTAAGGAAGGCGTTGTGGAACAAAAACAACAAAATGGTACTGCAACCATGAAAGATGTTGCTAATGCAGCAGGCGTATCAACGGCAACCGTTTCCAGAACTTTAATGAACCCTGAAAAAGTTTCCTTGCAGACACGCCAGAAAGTGGAACAGGCGGTGATGGATGTTGGTTACTATCCACATAACCTTGCAAGAAGCTATAAACGCAATGAATCAAAAACCATTTTGGCGATCGTGCCTGATATCAGTGATCCTTTCTTTAGCGATGTGATCTGCGGTTTAGAAAAAGTCGCTGCTGAAGAAGGTTATTTTGTGCTGATAGGCGATTGCAAGCATCAACAAAAGCAAGAAAATGCGTTTATTAACCTTATTATTACTAAACAAATTGATGGAATGGTCTTATTAGGATCGAACCTCCCCTTTGATGTGTCAACGGAAGAACAAAAGAATCTCCCGCCTATCGTCATGGCTAATGAATTCTCTCCCGACCTTAAATTACCTACCGTCCATATTGATAATTTGACCTCTGCATTTAATGCAACACATTATTTACAAAAATTAGGTCATAAACGGATTGCTTGTATTGCCGGCCCTGAACATATGCCTCATAGCCAATATCGTTTAGAAGGGTATAAAAAAGCCATGCTACGCACAGGTGAAAGATTACGCGAACACTATATTGTGCGAGGCGATTTTAGTCATGAAAGTGGGGCTGAAGCCGCAAAGACATTACTTTCACTACCAGAGCCACCAACAGCGATTTTTTGCCACAGTGATATCATGGCAATCGGTGCCATGTGGCAAGCCAAAAAATTAGGATTAATACTACCAGATGATCTTTCTATCGTTGGGTTTGATAATCTTGAACAAGCAAAATATACCTTGCCACCGCTAACAACCATTAACCATCCACGTGATGAAATAGGCCGCCATGCCATGTTATTGCTGCTTGAACAGCTGCAAGGCAATAGTGTAACCCCTGGTTCACGCCTCTTAGATTCTGATTTAATCATTCGAGAAAGCACTAAAGCGCCTAAAAGCTAGGCAAACTCGTTCAGGTTAAGTAACATATAAAGTGAGATAATAACTGACATACAATAACCTAGTGAAGTAACAGCGTGGCACAAAAAGATTATGTAGCTCGCGGGCGCTCATCTGCCCGCCGTAAAACCAGTAAAGGCAAAGCAAAAAAAGCACAAGGTCTTCCTCTAACGACACTCGTTGTTGCGGTTGGGATTGTTGTTCTATTTGTCGGCGGCCTTTTTTATATCACTCACAACAAACAAGAATCACCTCAAAGTACAGGGACGCATACGCCATCAGCTCCGGTAAATACCTTGCCTCCTAAACCAGAAGAGCGTTGGCGTTATATTAAAGAGCTTGAACGTCGCGGCGTAGATCTCCCTGAGATCCAGCAGCAAAATAAGTCAGGTAGCAATATTATGCGCCAATCTGACCTGACACCAGAACAACGTCAGCTATTAGAGCAAATTGACTCCGATAGACGCGGCCCTGTCACCAACTTACAAGAAGTTCCGTATAACGGACAACCTGTACCACGGTCACAGGTGATCATTAATGAGCCAACGCAACCCGTTAATCCACCGGTGCAGCGTAAACCTGTCACGCCTTCAGAGCCGAAACCTGAGCCAAAACCAGCTCAGCCTGCGCAATCAGCGCCAGCCACGCAAACTGAAAGTAAACCTGCGAATAATCTGCAAAATATGTTGGTACAGTGTGGTTCTTTCCGTACAGCGGAGCAGGCAGAATCTGTTCGTGCAACACTCGCATTTTCTGGTATTGAAAGCCGAGTCACTGTTGGTGGCGGTTGGCACCGCATCATACTTGGTCCATATTCTAAGTCTACCGCTGAAAAAATGCGTGATCGAGCAAGTGGTGTTGGTGTATCAGGATGTATTCTTCGTGCCTCTGGGGGTTGAAAAATATAATCCCCTCCCCCATGTACTGTTTTAACGTACTATCAAGAGTGGCTGTAACAGTATTTTGCATGTTCAAGCTACCAATTTATGAAAGTTGGTAGTTTGAAAATTTATACTCTAAATAATTCGAGGTGCAGCTAGGCGACAAGTGAACGAGTCGCTAGAAGCATAATCAGTATGTGACTGGCGCGAGAGAACGTAGTCAACAACGCTGCAACTTGAAGTATAACGAGTCAATACTCTAAATAATTCGAGGTGCAGCTAGGCGACAAGTGAACAAGTCGTTAGAAGCATAATCAGTATGTGACTGGCGCAAGAGAACGTAGTCAACAACGCTGCAACTTGAAGTATAACGAGTCAATACTCTAAATAATTCGAGGTGCAGCTAGGCGACAAGTGAACGAGTCGCTAGGAGCATACATCAGTATGTGACTGGCGCGAGAGAACGTAGTCAACAACGCTGCAACTTGAAGTATAACGAGTATTTAAGCCGCATATTTTTTCGTCATATAACCAGGGGCTAACTCATGACAACAATCGTAAGTGTTCGCCGTAATGGCCAAGTCGTAATCGGTGGAGATGGGCAGGCGACGATGGGTAATACCGTCATGAAAGGCAATGTCCGCAAAGTTCGTCGTTTATATAACGACAAAGTTATTGCAGGATTTGCTGGTGGCACTGCCGACGCATTTACACTTTTTGAGCTATTCGAACGTAAGCTTGAATTGCACCAAGGCCATTTAACTAAAGCAGCTGTTGAATTAGCAAAAGATTGGCGTACTGACCGCATGTTGCGCAAACTAGAAGCACTGCTTGCTGTCGCTGATGAACATACTTCTCTCATTATTACGGGGAATGGTGATGTTGTTCAGCCAGAAAATGATTTAATTGCTATAGGTTCAGGTGGCCCATATGCGCAATCCGCAGCACGCGCCTTACTTGAAAATACAGATTTAAGCGCACGTGAAATCGCGGAAAAAGCGCTCTCGATCGCCGGTGATATCTGTATCTATACCAACCACAATGTAAACTTTGAAGAAATTTCTTCAAAATCATAAGGATTGCCAGTATGTCCGAAATGACTCCACGCGAAATAGTTAGCGAACTCGATAACCACATCATTGGCCAAAATAATGCGAAACGCTCTGTTGCTATTGCATTACGTAATCGCTGGCGCCGTATGCAGCTGAATGAAACGCTGCGCCATGAAGTGACACCGAAAAATATTTTAATGATTGGACCAACTGGTGTAGGTAAAACAGAAATCGCTCGCCGTCTGGCAAAACTCGCCAACGCACCATTTATTAAAGTTGAAGCGACAAAATTTACTGAAGTCGGTTATGTCGGTAAAGAAGTTGACTCTATCATTCGTGATTTAGCTGATTCAGCAATTAAAATGGTACGCCAGCAATCGATTGAAAAAAATCGCTACCGTGCTGAAGAACTGGCCGAAGAACGTATTCTTGACGTATTAATCCCACCAGCAAAAAATAACTGGGGTCAATCTGAGCCTGTTGATGAGCAATCCCCTGCGCGTCAATCATTCCGTAAGAAATTACGTGAAGGCCAGCTAGATGACAAAGAGATTGAAATTGAAGTTGCAGCGGCACCAATGGGTGTTGAAATCATGGCTCCTCCTGGCATGGAAGAAATGACCAATCAATTACAATCCATGTTCCAGAATCTTGCGGGGCAAAAACAAAAAGCACGCAAGATGAAAATCAAAGAAGCATTTAAGCTATTGATTGAAGAAGAAGCCGCTAAGCTAGTTAACCCGGAAGAGTTAAAAGAGCAAGCGATTGAAGCGGTTGAACAACACGGTATCGTATTTATCGATGAATTCGATAAAATCTGTAAACGTGGTGGGCAATCTTCTGGCCCAGATGTATCCCGTGAAGGTGTTCAGCGTGATTTATTACCATTGATCGAAGGTTGTACTGTTTCCACTAAGCATGGCATGGTAAGAACAGATCATATTCTCTTTATCGCATCAGGTGCCTTCCAAGTTTCTAGTCCATCGGATTTGATCCCTGAATTACAAGGTCGTTTGCCGATCCGTGTTGAACTACAAGCACTGACCACTGAAGATTTTGTACGTATTTTGACTGAACCCAATGCCTCTTTGACTGAGCAATACAAAGCATTGATGGCAACCGAAGGTGTGACTATTGAGTTCACAGAAGATGGTATTCGCCGTATTGCTGAGGCTGCATGGCAAGTCAATGAATCAACAGAGAACATCGGTGCACGTCGTCTACACACGGTGCTAGAGCGTTTAATGGAAGAAATATCCTATGATGCCAGCGAACGTAGCGGCCAAACCATCCAAATCAATGCAGAATATGTTAAACAGCATTTAGATGAGCTGGTGGCTGACGAAGATCTGAGTAGATTTATTTTATAATCTTATTAATTATCAGGTTTTCATGTATCCTTAATATCATGCTCTGAATAATTCGAGGTTCAGCGAGGCGACAAATAAATGAAGTCAATAACGCTGCAACCTGAAATATAACGAGTATACGTCTAATCAAGTACAGCCATTGAACCATGGCTGTACTTTAGAAACTGACAGTTATTTAGCCCATCGCAACTTTATTGATGCGGGGGCTTTTAATCTTATTGAACATAATAGACTCTAAATAATTCGAAGTTCAGCTAGGCGACAAACGAACGAGTCACTAGGAGCATAGAAAACTATGTGGCTAGTACGAGTGAGCGTAGTCAACAACGCTGCAACTTGAAGTATGACGAGTATAAACCTGTGAAATTATTGAATGAGCTCATCTACTTCTATTAGCCGCAAGCAGGCTTGGCTAGAAAGTTTACGTCCTAAGACTCTGCCTTTAGGGGTTATTGCGATTATCACTGGCTCCGCGCTCACCTATTTAACGGGCAATTTTAAGTGGCCTGTCGCGCTATTAGCCCTAATTACCGCAGGTTTGCTGCAAATATTGTCCAATCTTGCCAATGATTACGGTGATGCAGTTAAAGGCTCCGATACAGCAGAACGTATTGGTCCCCTACGTGGGATGCAAAAAGGAGTCATCACTCAGGCTGATATGAAAAAAGCGCTGAAAATTAATATTATTGCAGCTTGCATTTCAGGCATTCTATTAATTATCGTTGCGTGTGAAAAACCTGAAGATGCGATTGGCTTTTTGGTGTTGGGATTGGTGGCCATCGTTGCGGCTATCACTTACACCGTCGGTAAAAAACCTTATGGTTACCTTGGGTTAGGCGATATTTCTGTCCTGATATTCTTCGGTTGGCTCAGCGTCATCGGAACTTATTACTTACAAGCGAATACCTTTAATATTATCACTGTACTACCTGCTACAGCGTGCGGGCTGCTTTCAGTTGCAGTTTTGAATATTAACAATATGCGCGATATCGAAAATGATGTTAAAGCGGGTAAAAATACATTAGCGGTACGTTTAGGGCCTCAAGGCTCTCGAATCTATCACGCAATCATCATTATTATCGCCATTCTATGCTTAACGTTCTTTAACTTGCTCTATATGCATGGCTGGGCGTGTTGGCTATTCCTTCTCGCCGTCCCTATGTTAATGAACCATGTTCGCCGTGTCTTGAGCGATCCAACCCCAGAGGGAATGCGCCCCATGCTAGAAAATATGGTAAAAGCGGCACTATTCACTAACATTCTCTTTTCCATTGGCGTAGTATTGAGCAATTAGTTGTTTATTTTTAAGAGGTGAATTTTGCCAATCACCTCTTAAAAGGGATATACTTTACTTCTCTTGCAGCAAAAAAAGACCATACACTATGAAATATGATACTTCCGAACTCTGTGATATCTACCAAGAAAGCGTTAACGTGGTAGAACCCCTTTTCTCCAATTTTGGTGGACGTACTTCATTTGGCGGTCAAATCATTACAGTCAAGTGCTTTGAAGATAACGGGCTACTGTATGATTTGCTGGAAGAAGACGGCCATGGTCGCATTCTTCTCGTTGATGGCGGTGGTTCCGTACGCAAAGCACTGATTGATGCTGAATTGGCGCGCTTAGCCATGGATAACCACTGGGAAGGCATCGTAGTATATGGTGCGGTACGTCAGGTCGATGCATTGATGGAACTTGATTTAGGGATCCAAGCCATCGCAGCGATGCCAGCAGGTTGCCCAGATGAAGGCATTGGCGAAAGCGATATTCGTGTCAATTTTGGTGGGGTCACTTTTTTCTCTGGCGATTATCTATACGCTGATAATACTGGTATTATTTTGTCAGAAGAGCCGCTTTCCACACAAGATAGCAGTGGTTTTGAAGTTATTGACGAAGAAGATCTCTAACGCTCAATAAACTGATTCGAATTAAAAAAAGAAGGGCTGATTTTGTTATCAGCCCTTCTTTTTATAGAGCCATTTGCAACATTCATAGACTAAGCCCCAGAAAAATTTCCATTGCTATTAATATGTCATCTACAAATACCAAAATCAGCTTAACATCATCAAATACATTACATACCTAAATACCCTAAACAGTTCGTGTTGCAGCTAGGCGACGATTGAAGGCTTTCCGATGAGCACACATAAGTATGCGATTCGAGTAACCGAGAAAAGCCAACAACGCTGCGGCACGAAATATGAAAGATATTTTAGACTTCTTCCATCTTGCCAAGCAACCCACGTAAACGCTCTTGCCACGTTTGCTGCTCTTGTTTCAGCTGTTCATTTTCGCGCACCAGTGATTCAGTGCCTGATTTTGCATTATCTAACTCTTGAGCCAACGCGTTATTTTTATCTTTCAGTTCGTCGATTTCCATTTGTAACAATGTGATGGTATCAATCGCTTGTTGAACTTTTGATTCTAGTTTCTCAAATACTTCAAATGACATTCTTTTGATCTCCCTTGTAAGCTTTACTTACGATTGTAAGTAGCATGATCCTCTGTGTCTAGTAGCTTGACTCCGATTCCCAAGATACCGTATTTTAAAACACTGGTCTGATCACATAGCAAAGGTCGATTGCATCACTATTTTTGGTCGTTTTCTTTCGTTTTGGTGATGTAACACACATATTTCAATTTCGATATTTCTCGTTTGCGCTCATTAACGATAAATTTACACTATAGGTTTTCACTTTGAAAATCTTACTCTGAAAAACATTACAATAATTTTAATTTTCGTAGGATAGAAAGATATGAGCCAAACGACCACAACTACACTCAGCGGTCAGTGCATATCCGAATTTTTAGGTACTGCACTTATCGTCTTTTTCGGTTTAGGCTGCGTAGCAGCTGTCCGTATCGCAGGAGCACAGCTCGGCCTCTGGGAAATTAGTATCATCTGGGGCTTTGGTGTTGCCCTTGCCGTCTACCTCACCGCAGGGATTTCAGGCGCTCACCTAAACCCTGCTGTCACTATTGCACTATGGCTATTCGCAAGTTTCGAAAGACATAAAGTTACCCCTTACATTGTTGCACAAATGTTAGGAGGCTTCTTCGCTGCTGCTTTAGTTTACTTTATGTATTCACCTGTCTTTGTTGATTATGACCAAGTGCATCACATTATCCGAGGTACACAAGAAAGCTTGTTTACTGCGGGGGTGTTCTCAACTTATCCAGCTCCACAGCTGACTGAACTACATGCCTTCTTTATTGAAGTTGTGATTGCAGCCATCCTGCTATGTCTGATTCTAGCATTAACCGATGATGGTAACGGTATCCCTAGAGGGCCTTTAGCACCGCTACTGATCGGTATTTTAATTGCAGTCATTGGCGGTTCATTCGGCCCGTTGACAGGCTTCGCACTAAACCCTGCCCGTGACTTTGGACCAAAAGTCGTGGCATATTTGGCTGGCTGGGGTGATATCGCATTAACTGGCGGCCGTGAAATTCCTTATTTCTTAGTACCACTCATTGCACCTATTGTAGGTGGATTAATTGGTGCATTTGCATATCGCACACTGATCTCTCGTCATTTACCAAGCTTCGTCCATACGAAAAAAGATGAAAAATCAGTAAAAACATCTAGTAAAAACGCTTAATCATTACCGGAACAGGTTTAAATTATGACAACAGAAACCAATATCGAGAAAAAATATATTGTCGCTCTTGATCAGGGAACAACCAGTTCGCGGGCCGTTGTACTTGACCATGACGCCAATATTATTAGTATCTCCCAGCGTGAATTTACCCAAGTCTACCCTAAGCCAGGTTGGGTAGAACACGACCCAATGGAAATTTGGGCATCACAAAGCTCAACATTGGTGGAAGTGCTAGCTAAAGCAGATATTCGTACAGATGAAGTTGCAGGCATTGGTATCACTAACCAACGTGAAACCACGATTGTTTGGGAAAAAGCAACCGGTAAACCGGTTTATAATGCCATTGTTTGGCAATGTCGCCGTACTGCTGACTTCTGTACTCATCTGAAACAGAACGATAAAGAATTAGAGGAATATATCCGTCAAAATACGGGTCTCGTTGTCGACCCATATTTTTCAGGAACCAAAGTTAAATGGATTTTAGATCACGTAGAAGGTGCTCGTGAACGCGCAGAAAAAGGTGAGCTACTGTTTGGAACTGTGGACACATGGCTAGTATGGAAAATGACCCAAGGCCGTGTTCACGTCACAGATTATACCAATGCTTCACGTACTATGCTGTTTAACATTCGTAATCTGGAATGGGATGACAAGATCCTTAAAGCATTAAATATTCCACGTATCATGTTGCCAGAAGTTCGTCCATCGTCTGAAGTTTACGGGCAAACCAATATTGGTGGTAAGGGCGGTACACGTATTCCTATTTCAGGCATTGCCGGTGACCAGCAAGCTGCACTCTATGGTCAATTGTGTGTTAAACAAGGTATGGCAAAAAATACCTATGGTACAGGCTGTTTCTTATTAATGAATACCGGTGAAACCGCGGTTCGTTCAAACCATGGCTTGTTAACCACCATTGCTTGTGGCCCTAAAGGCGAAGTGAATTATGCTCTAGAAGGGGCGGTCTTTGTTGGGGGAGCATCAATTCAATGGCTACGTGATGAGCTGAAACTGATCGACGAATCTACTGACTCTGAATATTTTGCGACTAAAGTAAAAGATAGCAACGGCGTATATGTCGTTCCTGCTTTCACAGGCTTAGGTGCTCCTTATTGGGATCCGTATGCACGTGGCGCTATTTTTGGTTTAACACGTGGTGCTAACCGTAATCACATCATTCGTGCAACACTGGAATCCATCGCTTACCAAACACGTGATGTGCTAGATGCTATGCAAGCAGATGCAGAAACACGTTTAGCAGCATTACGCGTTGACGGCGGTGCTGTTGCCAACAACTTCCTGATGCAATTCCAAGCTGATATTCTAGGAACATCAGTGGAGCGTCCAGAGGTACGTGAGAGTACCGCGCTAGGTGCGGCCTACCTCGCCGGTTTAGCGGTTGGCTTCTGGAATAGCCTTGATGAGTTGCAATCTAAAGCAACGATTGAGCGTGTATTCAAACCAGGTATTGAAACCACAGAACGCAACTACAAATATGAGGGATGGAAAAAAGCGGTGGCTCGAGCACAAGAGTGGGAAGATCGTGCTTAAAATATAACTCATTCATTTTTCAATTTAAAAGCAACGTTAAGACGTTGCTTTTTTTTATTTTTCATCTCAAAAATATAATTATCAATTAAATAACTTAGTCACTATTGTAGTAATAATAAATTAGACGCCAATACTCAATACGTTAAAATAATTAATTATTTTACTAATTTTATTATTTAATCAAGAAATGGATTTATGTTATGGATAACCGGAAGTACCCACCTTCGTCTAAGCAAATAAAAAACATGCATTGCGGCCTACTAGCTCAAGTTTATGATATGAAGGCACCTGATCAGGTAATGCCCCTCATTAAACAAGCAGTTTTAATTTCCGAGCTAAAAGAAAACACAACCTCATTGATGCCAAGAACAACTAAAACCAAATGGGTCTATGAAGGTGTCATCACGGTCCCACAAGATGGTCAATATCTGTTTATGGTTGACCAACACAATAGCAATTTATCGATTGAAATTAATCATCAAAAAATTGAATTGAGCCAGCAACAAAACGCTGACGGTATCACTTTTGAGCATCTTCAAGCAGGTCAACAGTACCCCATTACCTTTACAACAATAACGGATGGAACGGTGCCACGATTTCGTTTTTATTGGGATGCGGGCAATGGCTTTGAAGTGGTTCCTAATGAAGTAATACAGATGACAACCTCCAACAAATCAATACCACAGCCCGAGGTTAAATCTGAGGTACAGCCCAACTTGCAGAATATTGCTATACAGCAAATCGTCACTGATGAGGTCATGCAACATAATCTACAATTAGGCTATTACAAAGATCGGGGGCGTATCGCAGTATTACGCGATAATTCCATCTTGTTCAATGCATTAACGAAGCAAAGCCCCACAGAATCACTAGAAGGAAAATCCGCTTTTCAATTAATCAGTTGGCTGGCTGATAAATCACGGTCATCTGGTGAAAATCAAAAAACCTATGTACTCAGTGCGATCGATGAACACTCTTTTTCAGGTTTTCAAATTCATACTAAACATAATCTGTTCATTGACAGTTTTGATTCACCACACAAATGGCAACAAGGGGATACACGAGCCGCTGCTCAACTTGCGGATGCCCTATTACCAAGCGGTCAGTGGTATCGCCATTATGATATTACCCTACTGCCATCTGATGCCAATGATCAGCAAGTTTCATTAGTTCGCCATTGGATGGAATTAACTGGCGGCAGTGTGATGATTCAGCACAACGATAATAATTTACCAAGTGCTGCCATACAGCAGCTTATTAGCGAAATTCAATCTTCACCAAACCAACAGCAAACAACAGTGCCTATGGCCACTCGTAATAAAGATGGTTTACACCTCACGGTAAATCATTTAGATCCATATACAAACGAAGCGACTTTTATTTTTGAAAATATTATTCCTGCGCATCTACTACAAAATCAACAAACACCATTAGCGCCACGTAAAGCCCCCACTCAGTGGGTTTACAATGGAACAATCTCGGCTTCACGAGATGGAAAAGCTGTACTGATGCTAGAAAAAAGAGGCATGAAGTTTACTATATCCTATACCGTTAATGGTCAAACCATCACGGTTGATGAAAATCAGTCCTTGGGCTGCCTGAGCTTCAACAACCTTCAAGCAGGTAAAATTTACCCTATACAGATCACTGCGACGAATAATGGTGAAGTACCTCAATTTCGCTTAATTTGGGATATTAATAATAATACAGAGCTCGTACCCAACCAGTCTCTTCATCATGGATTAACTGATTTTCAGCTAGAACAGAGTGATATACCTGATATTACAACCCCTTCTTTTATAGATCACAGTTATCAGCAAGTTATCACATTACCTTCTACCTCAATTAATTCTTTGCATTTAACTGAAGAGATGGTGTCTCAAGCTGAATATTTTTCCTTATCGTTAAAAACAAAAGAAAGTGAGCAATCCATCGTTTTGGAAGATATTCTTCTTTCACCCCACACTTCATGGCAATCACTAATACATGAAATAGAAAAAAGTATTAATCAACATCTAGAGACTAAATTCAACGTAAAGTTTACCGTCAAATTTCAAGATAATAATATTATTATTCAAGGTGATGGCTTCGATATAACTCAATTTCAGCTCAAAAAAAATCAGTTAATAAATTACATATCGATTAAATCAGAGTATGCCTCTACCGCTCACTTCAAATCACGAAAAGAGCATGACAATACAGTACATACGATGAATTTACACCCAAATGACTTAAATGAACTGACACACTTATCATTAGTATTAACGGAAGGTACAGGAGAACCTGTTCAACTTATTAAAAAAAAATTTCGCTCACCGTATGTACGCGTAAAATCACCAAAGCAATTTGTTGAAAACTTGCAAAACTATCTACAATCACAAACACCAACCAGATCATTAGTTGTTCACTATGATCAAAATAAAAAACAATTACAGATTACTGATCCGCTGAATCGTACACTTCAAGACCTGAATTTCGGGCTTCAACATCAAACACTGCCATTTGTTATTGCACAAAATGAAGGCAAAAATTCGAATGTTCTTACTGTTGGCGCGATCACCGATAAATTACCAACACATGAAAGTATTATTGAATATCGCCTACTCGAAGCACCTAAATTCGGGACAGTGACGCTTGATCATCAAACTGGTGAGTGGCATTACCAAGCAAATGGCAATAAAACGTTCACTGGCTCGGATCAATTTGATGTTGTTGCCATCATGCGAAATGGACAAAAATCGGCACCTATGTCTATTCAGATCCAATCTGATAGCGCACCAGTCATAAATTATCCAGGTAAGCGGATCTTTACTCTTTCCGACCCTATTTACGATGAGCCAGCAAAGCGCCATTACAGCGTACCAGATGACATGCAAGTTAAAGCAATTCAACTTGCCCAAACTCATTTGCAAGAACCTGACGCACCTTATTTTTTATTAACAGCTAACCGATGGGCATTATTAAAAGTGGATATTACCAGCCAATCATCAGCGGATGCTCCTGATATTACAGCCATCATCACTGACAAACTAGGTAATGAAATTGCTCGAATACGCTTAATCGGCCCTGAAAAACTACCTCAGCAGCTGCCTTCAATACCCAACATTCCCTCAGTAGCTAGCTCGGAGCTGCATAACCATAGCTATACCGCCCCACTAAAAGGTAAATGGGTACAATCTGACATGCAAATTCAGTTGATGGCAGGTGATACCCCGATAATCATGCCTTACACTGATAATAACGGTTTCTTTACGCCTAAAGTCAGTGAAAGCAACGAAATGACATCACGTATTACCAATCATAGCCTTTACCGTACAGGCCATGGCGTATATGCCTATTCACCGCTAAGTTGGGGAATGGAGGCAGCAGCAAAATTACCCACAACAGCATTCACTTTGTACAACTATCCAACTATTTCTCAATCATTACCGCTTGACCCAGCAGTTGTTCATCGTTCAGCTTTATTTATGCCAACCTATGATAGACGAAATGGGCTTTATGACGATAATAGCGAACAAATTTCTTGGGGGTTCCATCGTGGAATACACACCCTTAATGTTAATGGTCTTGATAGCGATTTTAATTATTATGCTCTAACACCAAATAGTGTAATTAACTTGCTAGGTCGTGCTTGGAAAAATCAAGGTGGCGGTGTAGCTCGCCCAGATGTTATGTGGCATGAGCTATATGGTCATGGATTTGGCTTAGAACATACGACTGATCCTAACGCAAAATATCCATTTGGAGCCAAAACAAATGGTCTTCATATTGGCTACGATCAACAAACACAATCCTATATTACCTACAGATATACCCATCCAGGAAACAAAATAGACAAAGAAGTCATTCCCGCCTTATATCCCTATCTAAATAACTCAGGTCATGATCCTTTTAATGCTTTTACACCGCATTCAGATTACTTTACTCAACGAGCCCAACAATTCTTACGCGAAAAATTACGTTGGCAACCAAATACCATCGCGGGTCAAGATAATGAAGATAATGGATTCGCTGGTGAAGGCTATTACCAACGTTGGTCAGAGAAAACTAACCAATGGATTACTTTAAATGAAGATAATTTTTCACAATTTTATCCAAAAGATACCTATCACAACCTAGCTCATCAACGCGATGTACCTATTTATTGGATACAAGCACTGATAGTGAAATCACCAAATAACTACACCCATCCATACAGTTCAATGAAACCATTACGCACCATTGGCAATTTACCAGCCGAATACCATAACCTAAAAACGGGGGCGGGGAGACCGTATAACTATCATATACCCTATGCACTCACTGTCACCTACGCCACAAAACAAGGCTTACTTACTGAGAGTTTACAAGCTATCTCTTTTTTAGAAATTATAAATTTAAATATCCCTGACAAAGGGGATTTAGTTAAAATTGAAATCGCTAAAATTGACGAAAACAGACAGCTGGGTCAACCAATCTATACCTACAAGAATCCAGATTCCTTAGCTAACAGGCTATTCAGTGAATGGAATACGGAAACACATCTTGAGCAACTCACTCTTGATAATTATTGGCATGGTGGAGAACTGTTTTGGTCCGCAACAGATCCTGATCTAATCGATGTTCAAACCGGAAAAATAAATCGCTCCTCACTCACTAAAGACAGCGCAATCTGTGCCACGTGGATTGAAAATGGGCTGCACCACCAGCAATATTTTTCACTCACCGATCCATGGGGAGAGGTCACTCACACCCTAACTAAACAGCCATTTTTGCCGATTAATCACTCCTCTGAATTACAAACACGCCACAACATGGTATCTACAATATATAATATCGAGTCTGCTGTACCGCTACTTGCAGATGTACATATTAATCAACTCATTGATATTTCAGCTCTACCCACAGAGAATTACCGTTATTGGGTAACCCTACTCGTGGAAGATGAATATGGTGTACAGCAAGAACAGACGCCACTGGAAGCGTGGCAGATAACCCGAAAAAAGGGACAATTATCCATTGTTGGTACTATTGATAGCACACCAGAACTAAAAATTAATGGAATAAAAATTCATATTGATAAACATTTACAAGATGGAGTAAAACCATTAACGATTACGCTGACGCAAAATTATACCTCGGCGATCAAAGAAAATACGGCATATCTCGATTATAATCGTCCTATAGTATTTAATAATACAGGATTATCACCTGACTTAATTGCAGCGATGCCGCAAAATGAAGCCTCAATGATAGAGAAGAAAAGCACACCTCAGCAAATGGCTAGCAACATCATCATGGCTCAACCAACAACGATGTAAAACCATCGGAAATGACTCAAAAACGCGGACTAAATTCTATTTTTCCGCGTTCTTTTTAAAATTATACCGTGTGTTCTGTTCTATCCATACGGTGGGCGATTGGCAGCCAACATAGCAGGACTAACAGTGACATCAAGAACATCAATAACCCTAAACTAAACTGGCCATTTTGTGGTAACAATGCGGAAACCCATGTTGCCACCCCCGAGCCAACATTTTGCATACCACCGACTAATGCCCCCGCAGCACCTGCTAAATAAGGGAAAGGTTCCATTGCCCCTGTTGTCGCTAAAGGAAACAACATACCCGCACCAAAGAAAAAGACCGATGCAGGAACGAGCAAAGTCCAAATATTCATAACGCCAAACCATCCAGGGATCCACATCATCAAACCTGCAATCAAGCAGCAGATCACGGATTGCCACATCAAGGTATAAAAGCTTTTCCCATCGCGCCCTGCAAACCATGCGCCAAAAAAGGCGGCTGGGATAGGGATAATAAATAAAATACTGACGGTAATACTATTAAGGCCTAACACTCCCCCCATCAATACGCCGCTACTTGATTCAAAAACCGCAATACCGGCTAGTGCACCAATCAACATCACCAAATAAGAAACAAAAGAGCCACTGGATAATAATTGGCGGAATGACGCGAGCATTTTGTGTTTTTCAGGTGAAACAGGCCGAGTTTCAGGTAACCAGCGATACATACTTAAAAGGACAAAAGCACCTAAGACAAACAAAAAGATATAACATGCATGCCAGCCCCAAAAATGGGCTAATAAGCCGCCGAACATCGGTGCCAATAGCGGGCTAACAAGTACCCCCATATTTAAAAGGCTGTTCGCATAGCGAAGTGATGTCCCTTTATAGAGGTCACGAGGCATAGTACGCACCATTACCCCTGCAACACCAGTCCCTAAGCCCTGTAAACCACTTGCTAATACAAGAACATCCAATGTTGGTGCAAAAATTGCCAACGTCGTCGATAGCAAAAAAATCACCATACCTGCGAGGATCACCGGACGGCGACCAATCTGATCAGACAGAGGTCCATAAACCAGTTGAGAAAAACCGTAAGTAAACAGATATGCCGCCATGACTCGTTGCACCGAACCAGATGGCTCACTAAAGTAAACCGCCATATCAGCAATAACAGGGACATACACTGTTTGCGTCATCTGACCAACTGCCGCTAAGGCAATCAGTAGGATCAATAAATTGAAGTTTTCTATTTTTCTCATTTTATTCTCAAACAAATTTGCCAACCTGAATACACACCAAGCCCGCCTATTTAATAGCAATGGCATGACGATTTAATTTCAGGGCATTATCACAAATAGTTATTGCTTGTTTTTTCTCGATAAAACTACAAAACGCACATGTTCTGTGAGAGCGTGACTAAGATAACAAAATTAAATATTTTTTCGAGGTAGGACAGCATTTTAATTAATGAGCCAACGTCAGCGATATTCGCCAGATATGGCAACAAAACTGTACATTAACTTCAGTTAACATCTATTTTAATAGCATAATTAACTGCGCTTCAAATGATCCCATGCACGATAAAATGACTATTCAGTGAGATTATAAGATTTGCAAAAGTATCTGATGCGTTGAACCAATGAATGCGGCTACACAGCTCAATAGAAGCACTGAGAATCAAAGCATGACCGGTCAGAGACACATTATCGATAAACGTAAATCTCAAACTCACTTAGTATGAACCCCTGATGTACAACAAGGCTAGAAAAGTTCAGAGGTGAAAATTTATGGCAAATTGGGTGACTGGAACCGTTATAGAAGCAAAATTTTGGACAGATTCTTTGTTCAGCCTCATCATCAATGCCCCCATTAAACCTTTTATCGCCGGACAATTTGCGAAACTTGCTTTAGAAATTGAAGGTGAACGTGTACAACGCGCTTACTCTTATGTTAATGCGCCGAGTGATAATCGCCTTGAGTTTTATTTTGTCGTTGTTCCCAACGGTAAACTTAGCCCTAAACTCGCTCAACTGCGCCGTGGAGATACTCTACAAGTAACCGATGAAGCATCTGGTTTTTTTGTACTCGATGAAATTCCTGACTGCAAACATCTGTGGATGTTATCAACAGGTACCGCCATCGGGCCATTCCTATCTATCCTACAAGAAGGTAAAGGGCTTGAACGCTTTGAGAAGATCGTGTTATTGCATGCTGTTCGTTATCAAAAGGATCTGAGTTATTTGCCACTAATGGAGCAATTAGCTAAGCGCTACCCAGAAAAATTACGTTTAATCACCGTGGTTAGCCGTGAGCAATGTGCCGATTCTTTGCATGGTCGAGTACCTGCATTAATAGAAAATCAAGCATTGGAACACGCCGCAGGCATTTCATTAGATGCTGGAAATAGTCATATCATGCTATGTGGCAACCCTGAAATGGTCAGAGATACCCGCGATCTACTGATAAAAACACGCTCCATGAGCAAACATCTGCGTCGCAAGCCTGGCCACATCAGCAGTGAGCAGTATTGGTAATACGCGCTTTTGATCCCCATCGTTGAATGGGGGTCAAGAAAGGCGATCTACCGCTTGCGTTTTCTCACCATATTTATTTTCAGAATCCATCCCTACAAACACACCGCAATCTAATAACATAATCATTGCAATTAATAGCGGTAGAAAACGACCAATTCCCCATTGCCAGAACGGTGCCATATGGCTGACGTCCATGGAGAATAAAGCAAATGCAAGGATCACTAATGCAAACCATCCACCAGGCTTTCCTCTATCATGCAGTCGTTTAGTAAATATTGCCGCTAAAGGATATAACAATAAAATAAATAATATGGCCACAACACTTTCAGGTAATGAAAATGCATTCTGAAATAGCACTATCACGGTCATCAAAATAAAACATGAGACGATACCAGCCCAAAATGGCCGGCGACCGATTCGGCCTTTGAAGGAAAAAGCCCATTGTTGTAATGTCATTACATCCGTTCCTGATATACTTGTGATACTTAAAGGTACAGCGTATTTGCTTTCGGTACTTATTATATTTCCAGATGTAAGGTGGTTGATGCTCCTCAGCTAGTCGAACCACATAGTTGATTTGGGCTCTCTGACTATCTTAGTTTATCGCCTACTTACATCCCGAATTATTGAGAGTATCTATTTATTGCTAACGACCGATTAATTTGTCGCTAACTGCACCTCAAAGTATTTTGAAAACCATAGAATGAGTGGCAAAAACCAATGAAACAACACGCACTCCATCCAATTTACGTCATCATAACCGTTTTTGTGCTCGGTTTGCCACAAATGGTATTCGCACAAAAAGTACCGACGCTACCTGATACCAATTTTGAAGTGGCGTATCTCGCGCCTGATGCTCCTTCATTTGACTTGACTATCCCACAGTTACGAAATCAGTTTAATCAAGCAAATCCGACCTTACCACTTCATGAATACAAGGTGCTCGCAAGCCAAGATATTTCTGCACCTTATATTCGCGCAGCCTCCTCGATTAATCCCTATATCTACTCCTCAGCAGTACTTGAACGGGGAAGTGAGAAAATTAAAAGTTTACAACTCACCTTACTCCCCGCAGATGATGCTAAACGTGCACAGGCTAATAGGGCATTAATTGAGCAGTATATTATTGCCTTGATCCAACAGTTCGATCCGCAAGTTTCTCCTGATAAAGCCCCTGAGCTCACAGAAGCACTGAATAAATTTATGGCAGATAAAAACCCAACACGTGCAGAAGAAGCTCGCTTAGGTGCTCTTCGCTATGTTTTAGTAAAAAGTGATAATAATGTGCTTACTTTTGCTGTTGAACCGATTAAGCTAGAAGCAGAGACACCTTAAGCTGATGTAGATCACAGCAATTATCATCGACGTGATAAAAAGCAAAGCTATAGTTAGGCATTATCTCTATAATATCTAACAAATGCTGATTTTCTCGCTGCATCAAGATGATGCAACGAGCCACTTATTGATAAATCAAACTCTCTGGTTGGAGGAATTAACATGCGACATCCATTGGTTATGGGTAACTGGAAACTTAACGGCAGTACCCATATGGTTAATGACCTGATTGCAGGCCTGCGTAATGAACTGAGCAGCGTTGATGGCTGTGATGTTGCCATCGCACCACCAGCAATCTACCTAAGCCAAGCAAAACATGCTATTGCGGGCAGCCGAATTGCTTTAGGCGCACAAAATGTTGATGTAAACCTTTCTGGTGCATTTACAGGCGAAACATCTGCTGAAATGCTCAAAGATATTGGTGCAAAATACATCATCATTGGTCACTCAGAGCGTCGTACCTATCACCATGAGAGTGATGAATTTATTGCGAAAAAATTTGCCGTATTAAAAGAGCAAGGGCTGATCCCAGTACTTTGTATCGGTGAAACTGAAGCAGAAAATGAAGCAGGTAAAACGGAAGAAGTTTGTGCACGCCAAATTGATGCTGTTCTCAATACATTAGGCGCACAAGCATTCGAAGGCGCAGTGATTGCTTATGAACCAATTTGGGCTATTGGTACTGGTAAGTCAGCAACACCAGCACAGGCACAAGCAATCCATAAATTCATTCGTGATCACATCGCGAAGAAAGATGCCGCAATCGCGGAGCAAGTCATTATTCAATACGGCGGTTCTGTTAATGCAAGTAATGCAGCTGAACTGTTTACTCAGCCAGATATTGATGGTGCCCTTGTTGGTGGCGCATCACTAAAAGCAGATGCATTTGCAGTGATTGTTAAAGCAGCAGCAGAAGCCAAAAAAGCAAAATAATTATTTTGCTAAGTGATACTTTGAATAATTCTAAGTGTCGTTAGACAACATCTACGACAACTTAAAATATAATAAGTATGTGACCGTCAATATTTATTGGCGGTTATCTTATTTATATCGAATAATAAAAACAGACACAGATTACTAATAAATAATTGTCTCCTCTGAATCTAAATTTTAATTTACTTAATCTACTCACAAAATTAAAAATACCTTAACTCAAATTATTCCTTCAATCTTTAATTTATCCCTCATAGAAAACAAATTGAAATCATTGTGATATAAACTTCCCTATCTTATTAATTACAATCATTATTCTCAATCTACCACCCGTGACGAATGCTAGACAGCGCATATTTCTTAATATTATATTTACACGGTTCGTGATTAATCGCCTATCTATTTATTATGAATAAATAGATTATTTCTTTCACTATACACTAAATAGTTCGAGGTGCAGTTAGACGACAAGTCAATTAATCACCAATTACATATACATCATCTAATTAGTGATAATACACTGAGTCAATCATACTGTGGCTTGAAGTATCACAGGTATATATTAATAAACAATAACCACCATCAGTTTTAATTATATTGTTATCAAAATTTATAAAATAAAACATTCGCTATAGGGATGATTATGAAATATCTAAAGGGTTTAATTCTAAGCACTATAATAGTTTTACTCACCGCTACTGTATCTCAAGCAAATAATGACTATTGGCGTATTGATAGCGATATTTATGTAGAGGTTGAGGAGTATCGAGGGCAACGCGATAACCTTGATAATAAAGTATTCGATAAAGCAAGTATGGTCGGTAAACTCGCACTGACAAATCCGGCATCACTATGGAGTTTTTATTTTGATCACCGCGAATCTTTACGCAACTATGGTCGCAATTTTTCCACTTCCCGTGATTCATACATTCGTAACCGCACACAAATCGGTGCTACCCGCCAGCTGTATAAAAGCCATTCCGCAATACTTAATCTCAATGGAACTTACCGAAAAGAATCGAATGATTCTGCACCTAACACGCCATCGCGATCATCAGGCAGTTTATATTGGTTAATGCCAACAGGAAGTTTTTATTTTAATAAAAAATGGTCATTTGATTTTTGGGATGCGATTTTCTACTACAGTAATTTTTTAAGATCAAATAACTATGAATGGGAGGCTGAGCACGGTTTCAGCTACCAACATTCTGAGGCGATTAAAGCAAAAATAACCTTATATACCGATAGAGTGTGGGATAACAACTTCCATAAAATCTTTTCACAAGATCAAATTAGAGGTTACTTCTCGATTAAGCTAAATGAAAAATGGTCAATCTCTCCCTATTTTCGCTACTTTCTTAACGAAAGTGGCTACACTGCTCGTACAAATTTAACCCAAAAAGTCAAAAATGGCTATCGCGTTGGAACACAGATAGCATATAACCTGACCCCAAAGTTGATCTTGTGGGGAGGAGCCGCGATAGAACCCACACAATGGAAATATCCAAAAGATAATTATGCAACATCAGGTAGTAATAATAGACAAACCTTCTATTTAGCCCCATTTGGCATTAAATATATCTGGCAATAGTGAGTAAATATATCTCTAGCCATTATTTTACCGTGTGAAAAAAGTCGCAATCAATAAGCTGCGACTTTTTATTTAACTTCAAATTTAGCCTACTTTAGCAATCTCTAAATCCTATTTTTAAATTTAATTAACATAAAATTTGAGTTTTAGATAATTACTTAGGCGATTAATTCATATGTCTAACTTTACCATTGAGATCACAGAATAGAGTAATTCCAAAATGGAATTATTCTATTGGAATATTAATTATTCCAATAGAATTGATTATTAAAATCATATAGATATATGACATAGCACAATTTGTTAAATTACAAACTATTCTTAAGCACTAGCAAATGAGAATAATCTTATCTGTGACTTGTCTCACTTTATAATTAATTTACCCTACTTATTATTCATCGAAAAATAACCAAGGAATAATGCGATGAAAAACCTTACCCTACTTTCTCTTTGCTTATTAAGTGCCATGTCACTCGCCGACCCGATTTCACAAACACAGCTTGATAATATGTGGAAAGATAAACAAAAATCTGCTGATGATATCGTCAAAAATATGTCTGAGGCAGAAAAAATTGGTCAGCTTTTCATGCTAGATTTTAGATATTGGAATAAAGACAATAATGGCGAGCCAGCGCCATTTCTAGCAATGAATGATGAAGTTGCGAAAGTCATCAATCAGTATCACCTCGGTTCAGTGATCTTATTTCGTGAAAATTTAATTGATACACCACAGACCGTAGAACTTATCAACCAATTACAAGCTGCTCGCAGTAATTTACCCCTATTTATTGGTACCGATCAGGAAGGTGGTTATGTCACTCGTTTACGTGTCGGTACAGAAATGCCGGGAAACATGGCATTAGGTGCGACACGTAACCCTGCGCTAGCAGAGCTAACAGGTATGATCCACGGTTATGAATTATCCAGCTTAGGCTTTAATATCAATTTCGGCCCTGTTGTCGATGTGAATAATAACCAAAACAACCCTGTGATTGGAGTACGTTCATATTCAGATAATAAAGAACTTGTTGAACAACTTGCTACCAATTACATCAAAGGTATTCATAAATATAACTTGTTGACATCATTGAAACATTTCCCAGGTCACGGTAACGTTTCTTCTGATTCTCATGTTGACCTACCTGTTGTAAATTCAGATGAAAAAACATGGCGTTCAACAGAGTTGCCACCTTTCCAATATGCCCTGAACCATGGCGCAGATGCTGTCATGACCGCACATATTATCGTTCCTGCATTGGATAACAGTAAAATTAAAACCCTTAGCGGCAAAGAGGTTGGGACACCTGCTACATTATCAAAGCCTATTCTGCACGATATTTTACGTGATGAGCTAAAATATGATGGTTTAATCGTCACAGATGCGATGGATATGGGCGCTATTGCCGATAACTTCGATATAAACTGGGCAGTAGAGACATCATTACTTGCTGGTTCTGATGTGATCTTAATGCCAATTAAAATGTGGGATACGGAATCAGTTGCACGTTTGGACAACATGTACCGCCATCTTGAAAGTGAGGCTCAAAAAAATCCTGAGCTAAAAAAACGCATTGATGAATCAGCAAAACGTGTCGTGCTGAAAAAATTACAGCAACAGATCACCGCACAGCCAATCAATTTACATAATGCGCAGCAAGTTGTCGCTTCTAAAAGCCATAAAGATCTTGAAAATATGGTCTCAGAACAAGCAATTACGCTAATCAAAAACGATAATGTGCTTCCTTACACCTTAAAATCACAAAATAAGATTTTAGTTGTATCGGATGAAAAACCACGTAATGAATTAATTCAAAAGCACTTAAATGACATCGCTAATGAAACAGGCACAACAATAGAAAGCAAAGAAACCGTTGTTAAACTGACTGAAAATACCCTCAATGCAAAAGATGTTCAGCCTCTTTTGCACGGTCAAGATCTGGTAATTTTAACCACTTATAACCTGAAAGATAATCCTGCTAATGCTCAGCTATTCATTGATGAAGCAAATAAAGCCAATATCCCACTGGTAGTGATTTCTTCACGTAATCCCTATGACATTGCATACCTAAAAGGGGTTAAAGCTAACCTTGCCATCTATGGGATCACAGGATTCGACGTCACTAACAATAACCGTAACTCACTCGAAACCAATATTCGTAGTGGATTACGTACCTTGTTTGCAGACCAACAAGCACAGCCATTAAACCCACCGAAAGGGCTGCTCCCCGTCAATATTAAAAATCCACAAGGTAACAAAATCCTGTTCCCTTATGGTCATGGTGAAACGTACAACACCACTCATTAATTAATTTATAAACTCTCGCACTTTCCGACCTTTATATCCTTTAAGGATATAAAGGCGGGCTATAACACACAAAATTCAACTAATAACGCTACGTTACTGAACAATAATTAAAAATTAAAGGGTCATCATGAAAACATCATTGAATGGTTTACTACTACTTACCGCGATGGGCTTTACTGCTTCGGCACTCTCAACAGAACAAGTGAATAATGACTATTGGCGTATTTCCTCTAACGTCTATATGGAATTGGAAAAATTCGAAGGCCACCATAACACTAGCGGGCGGAAGGTTTACGACAAAACAACCATGGTTGGTCAATTGTTTTTATCAAATCCTGAATCTAAATGGAGCTTCTTTCTTGAGCATAAAGAGTCACTTAGAAGCTATAACCATAATTTTTCAACATCAAAGGACTCATTTATTCGTAACCGAACCCAAATTGGTGTAACACGAAAAATGTACTCCAGTGATGTTGGACAATTCAACCTCAACGTTACCTACCGTAAAGAATCAAATGATTCGGCTCCTGGCACCATGGCTCGTCCATCCAATACCTTGTTTTGGTTAATGCCAAGCGGGACTTATCACTTTAATGATAAGTGGGCATTCAACTTTTGGGATGCGTTCTACCACTACGATAACTTCCATGCGCCAAATAGCTACGAATGGGAATCCGAACACGGTTTGGTATACAAAATCAATGACTCCGCTACAGCGAAAGTTTACATGTACACGGACTGGACATGGGATAAAGATTTCAACAAAACATGGGAGCAGAACCAAATTCGTGGTTACTTCCCTGTGACGTTAAATCAAGACTGGAGCATTATGCCCTACTTCCGCTACTACCTAAACGAACACAACTACGATAATAAGCAGCGCACAACCCAAAAAGTGAAAGATGGCTACCGTGTTGGTACCCAAGTTTTCTATAACCTAACACCGAAACTGACCTTATGGGGTGGATTTGCGGTTGAGCCAAGTACATGGGAAAATCCAAAAGGTGCAGGGATCACCTCTGGCAGCAACAATCGCCAAACGTTCTATTTAGGACAATTGGGTGTGAAATACGTGTGGCAATAAAATCATAGTTATCCAGCTAACCTGCCCCTCACAGGTTAGCTGGAGTGCCATAAATAATAGAGTAATAATATTGTTCGTTAGTCACGACGACTAATCTCATCAAAGACTCCACCATTCGAAAAATGAGTTTCCTGCGCCTTAGTCCAGCCACCAAACTCTTTATCTACCGTCAGTAATTTTAACTGTGGAAAGCGCTGTTGATATTTTTGGGCAATTTCAGCGTTACGTGGCCGATAATAATTTTTTGCTGCGATTTCTTGGCCTTCCGGCGAATAGAGATATTCTAAATAAGCTTGAGCCACTTCACGACGATCTCGCTTATCAACCGTTTTATCTACCACTGCAACTGTGGGTTCCGCTAAAATTGAAATACTTGGGGTAACAATTTCAAATTGACCATTTTCACCAAGCTCATTAATAGCAAGTAATGCTTCATTTTCCCATGCGATCAACACATCACCGATGCCCCGCTCAACAAAACTGTTTGTTGCACCGCGAGCCCCTGAGTCCAGTACTTCAACATTTTGATAAAGTTGCTTCACAAACTGTTTTGCTTTTTCAGGATCTTGCTGCTCCTTTTCTAATGCATACCCCCAAGCAGCCAAGTAATTCCAACGTGCGCCACCTGAAGTTTTCGGATTCGGCGTCACGATAGAAACATCTTTACGTATGAGATCATTCCAATCTTGAATATTTTTAGGATTTCCCTTGCGAACAAGAAAAACAATTGTTGAAGTGTAAGGCGCAGAATTATCAGGAAGACGCTTGATCCACTCTTTATCAATACGTCCACTTTGTGCAATTGCATCAACATCATAAGCCAAAGCAAGAGTCACAACATCCGCTTCTAATCCATTAATGACCGAAGTCGCTTGCTTTCCTGAGCCCCCATGAGATTGACGAACGGTAACGGTATCTCCCGTTTTTTCTTTCCAATGTTGGCTAAACGCTTGGTTATATTGTTGATAAAACTCTCGAGTGGGATCATAAGAAACATTCAACAATTGAATATCTTTCGCCCATGCTCCCGTTGTGAGTATCAGCAACAATGCCGTTGCTACATGCCATTTTTTCGCCATTCCTCTATCCTCATCAATTTAATGTTAAGGCAGGCTGACAGATCTCATCCATAACTTGAAATAATTAAAAATGACAATTTATGCTACAAAAGAATATACAAACAGAAGATAGGTAGGATCAGACTTGCATAACCCGAGCAATCGGGTCATACAAGTGAGATTTGCAATACATAGAGGTGAATTAGTACAGTTTTTTCGCTGTGTCGTACCAATCTTTCTTAAACACACGCTTCATATTCATCACTGCATCAATAATATCATGATGAACCAATTTTTCGTTTTGAATACCAACGCAACGGCTACCATAACCTTCTAACAATAATTGGATTGAATACGCTCCCATGCGCGATGCCAAAATCCGATCATACGCAACAGGCGAGCCACCGCGCTGAATGTGCCCAAGTACTGTAGCACGTGTTTCATGATGGGTTTCCGCTTCAATATATTTGGCTAATTCATCCACATCACAAACATGCTCAGTAATCGCTACGATAGCGTGACGTTTACCCTTTTCAATCCCTTGTTTGATTTCAGATAGTAGCTCTTCACGATCAAATGACATTTCATTTTCAGGTAAAACTAAGAATTCACATCCACCAGCAATCGCTGCTGATAGGGTTAAGTCACCACAATAACGCCCCATGACTTCGACAATAGAAATACGTTTGTGAGAAGTCGATGTATCACGTAAACGGTCAATAGCCTCAACCACGGTTTCCAGCGCAGTGAAGTAACCAATAGTATAGTCCGTTCCTGCGACGTCATTATCGATGGTTCCCGGCAAGCCAATACAAGGGAAACCAGCTTCAGTCAATGCTTTAGCGCCAAGGTAAGACCCATCACCACCAATAACAACCAAGGCATCAATATGATTTTTTTTCAGATTCTCAATGGCAACAGCACGAACTTTTTCATCGCGGAATTGAGGGAAGCGAGCTGAACCTAAGAAGGTACCTCCACGGTTGATCATGTCAGAGACACTATAGCGGTCTAGCTGTTTCATGCGGTTTTCATATAAGCCAAGGTATCCATCATAAATACCCATCACTTCTAAACCTTCACTTAATGCCGCTCGTACAACACCGCGGATTGCAGCATTCATACCGGGTGCATCACCACCACTTGTTAATACCCCAATTCTTTTAATCTGCTTGACCATGATGACCTCTGATTAATGAATATAAATTGCAAATCAATGAAAAACACCGTTCAACACCGTGCTTTTCTAAACCAAATTCTGTTACAAACCGCCAATGCTGAATTGATTCACCTAGCACTATAATACGGTATAGCTAATTGTATATACCTGCTTTCTATCAAGCTTTGATTGTTTATTGTGATCCAGCTTACATAATTTTAGCGCATAAACATGATTACCACAGAATAGCGAACCACTATAGCGGTTGTTACCTTACTTCGAAACAGAAATTAAGTGCTTATACTCTAAATAATAACATTTATAGCTCATGAGGGCTTAACCTTATGAGTGACACAGATATTAGGAACGGGTCGCCTTAACTGATATCCCCTATTAGGGTTAAAAATACAGATAAAAATGCGGGCTCAACTGTGCAAATCACAATGTCAAAATGCAGGAGAAATTCAATTTTGATAGGCTTTCGGTGGGTGCTTGATCCTTTTTGGTTCAAGCATGCAGTCTGGGCCAAAAATGAGAAAGCCCCGTTAGTGAATATGTTCAACCAACGGGGCACACATCTCAAACCCAAACATTTGAGATTGTGCCTCTTAGCCAATAAGAGGTCAAGGAGAAATGACCAAGTACGCCTTTATGGTGATACTGACAGTATGTATCACTGTACTGTGTTTATCATCGATGCTACGCGACAAGCTCTGCTCGTTACATATCACCAGTGGTCACACTGTAGTCCAAGCAACCCTCGATTACGAACCGAGGTAGTTGCTGAGCAGAGGGAGCTTTTCCCTCTGCTGTTTCTCTTTCAAATGTTGACGTTAGGCTTCAAGCACCCTGTCTTTTCCAGTTCAATCCACGACACATTCCCCCATAAGAGGTAATGCCATCATCCATAAAATGCGGGCTCGACTGTGCTAATCATAATGTCAAAATGCAGAAGGAATTTAATTTTGATAGGCTTTCGGTGGGTGCTTGATCCTTTTTGGTTCAAGCATGCAGTCTGGGCCAAAAATGAGAAAGCCCCGTTAGTGAATATGTTCAACCAACGGGGCGCACATCTCAAACCAGACATTTGAGATTGTGCCTCTTAGCCAATAAGAGGTCAAGGAGAAATGACCAAGTACGCCTTTATGGTGATACTGACAGTATGTATCACTGTACTGTGTTTATCATCGATGCTACGCGACAAGCTCTGTTCGTTGCATATCACCAGTGGTCACACTGTAGTCCAAGCAACCCTCGATTACGAACCGAGGTAGTTGCTGAGCAGAGAGAGCTTTTCCCTCTGCTGTTTCTCTTTCAAATGTTAAAGTTAGGCTTCAAGCACCCTGTCTTTTCCAGTTCAATCCACGACACATTCCCCCATAAGAGGTAATGCCATCATCATAAAATGCGGGCTCGACTGTGCTAATCATAATGTCAAAATGCAGAAGGAATTTAATTTTGATAGGCTTTCGGTGGGTGCTTGATCCTTTTTGGTTCAAGCATGCAGTCTGGGCCAAAAATGAGAAAGCCCCGTTAGTGAATATGTTCAACCAACGGGGCACACATCTCAAACTCGACACTTGGGATTGTGCCTCTTAGCCAATAAGAGGTCAAGGAGAAATGACTAAGTATGCCTTTATGGTGATACTGGCAGTATGTATCACTGTACTGTGTTTATCATCGATGTTACGCGACAAGCTCTGCTCGTTGCATATCACCAGTGGTCACACTGTAGTCCAAGCAACCCTCGATTACGAACTGAGGTAGTTGCTGAGCAGAGGGAGCTTTTCCCTCTGCTGTTTCTCTTTCAAATGTTGACGTTAGGCTTCAAGCACCCTGTCTTTGGATTTCAATCAACCTAGTATTAGGTATAAAAATAACGTGTAAAATGAAAGAAAATAGGGGCGGCAAAACATAATGAGTCAATGCGGTCTAACATTCCGCCATGTCCTTCAATAATGGCTCCAAAATCTTTAATGCCACTGTCTCGTTTGATCGCAGACATACACAATCCACCAACAAACCCCATTAAGGTAATCGCAAGAGACATTAACCCCGCAACCCACCAGTTAAATGGCGTAACCCAATACAAGCAGATCCCAATCAATACAGAAGACAGTATCCCACCTAAAAAGCCTTCTATCGTTTTATTCGGGCTCAACTTAGGCACAATCGGGCGTTTGCCAAAGAGCTTACCAAATACATACTGTAAAACGTCTGAAAGTTGCGTCACGACAATAAGGAATAATAGCAGTTTTACATTTTCACCTTCGTAGCCTTTAATATCTAGCATCAATAATGCAGGTACATGGCTTAAACAGAATACAGTGACTAACATTCCCCACTGAATTTTGGCTGTGCGCTCAAGAAAATGGTAAGTGTCCCCTGCTATTGCAATACGGGTTGGTAAAAATAAAAACACAAATACAGGAACAAAGATTGAAAACATGCCATACCATTGGATCCCAACTAAAATATATTGCAGAGGTAGAAAAATAAAGAAACACCAAAACAAAGCTTCGTGATCACTACGTCTTGTCGGTGCTAAAGTAATAAATTCTCTCAAGGCAAAAAAGGAGATCAATGCAAATAAGATCACAACTCCAATATTACCAATCACTACAGCCAATACACACACAATACACATTAACCACCAAGCACGTATTCTGGCATTTAAATTATCAATTGTTGGGTTACTCTTTTCCCCTGAATAACGATAGGCAAGGATCCCACCAATAATACTTGCCACAACTAAGATGCTGAAAACACCTGATAACAATAAAGCTATTTCGCTATCCCAAATACTCATGGCATCAACTCCTCTAAAGCAAGTTTTGCTCGTTGTAAAAACTCGGCTTTAGACTCTTCTTCCGCTAATGGCGCTAAAGGTTGACCGACAACCGCAGAGCAAATAATTGGCACAACCAATTTTGAGCCTTTTGGTAAAACACGATTTAAATTCTCAAGATATACAGGTACCACTTCAACATTGGGATATTTTTTAGAGAGATGGTAAATACCACTTTTGAAACTGCTCAGCTCTTCACCATCTCCACGGGTTCCTTCGGGAAATAATATCAGTGACTCACTTTTTGCTAATATCGCTTCAAGGGGTGCTAATACATTTTCTTTGGCTGGGCCATCCCCTTTTCGATCAATTAATACTGCGCGAAAAACTTTATTAACCAAATAACGCCTAAATGGCGTTTTATCCCAATAATCTTTGGCAGCAACAGGATGAACTGCATGGCGCATTAAAGGCGGTAGCCCCGCCCAAATAACTAACCCATCTAAATGACTAGAGTGATTCGCATAATAAATCCGTGAAGCGATTGTTGGCTGGCACCCAACCCAACGTGTTCTTACCCCTGTTAACAGTCGACAAGTAAACGACAGTAACATCCCCATACCTTTTGCTAACAAAGAAATTCTTTGTGGTTTTTCCATCTTTATTCCTTGCAACACGTTTTCTATTTTTATTTATTAATACTTATTTTTCTTTTACAAAAATAAAGATATATAGCCCCACTAAAGAGCACAACAAGGAAGGTCTGATTTCACTTTTTTTGAGAGGATACTCTCAGATAAATAAGTAGAAATAAGTCTGGAAGGGAACAAAAGCGAATAGTGGTAGCAAGAAACCTATTATGTTTGGCGGCAGTGACTACGGTTCTTACAATAGATTAGAAAATCAATTTATTGATTTTCGGCTGATAACACGAAGCGGGAAAAACTATGCTTTTATCCCGCTTCGTCAACAACTTCAGTCGTGGTAACGACTGAATGGCTTTAACAAATACAGATTACTTGTCTGCGGCGATACGCTCACGAATGTGCTGAGCACGCTCCGCTGATGGTGGGTGAGAATCAAACATACTGCTTTCACTACCACCTAATTTAGCTAGTTTCTCAAAGCTAGTTGCTAAACCTTCGGTTTTAATACCGCGTTTTTTCAACAGGTCATAAGAGAAATCATCCGCTTGACTTTCTTGGTGTTGAGAGAACTGAGAATTAACCAGTTTCTCACCCAAAGCAGCAACTTGTGATGCGCTTAGTTGTTCAACCACGCCACCTGCTGAAGCAGCGGCAGTACGTGCAGCAACTGTTGCATAAGCCACTTGCATTGCTTTACGTGAATGACCTAGCGCAACGTGACCCATTTCATGACCAAGAACACCTTCGATTTCGTTGTCATTCATCAGATCCATCATACCGCTATACACACGTACACAGCCATTTGCCATCGCCCATGCGTTAACATCATCAGTCATATAAACTTTATAGTTAACAGGTGTTCCATCAACTTCATTTCCTAGCGCTTTAGCAATTTTGTCTAAACGTTTTGAATACTTGCTAGAAGAAGGAGCGATTTTATTTTGAGCGTCCATCTCTTTACATGATTGGTCGCTTAGTTGCTTCACATCGCTATCAGTTAATGTAGCAGCTTGAAATAGTTGCATACCTGAATTCGTTAGCATGCCCTGATCTAAATTTTTACACCCAGTCAAAATGACAGCTGATACAGCGACTGCAACAAGTGCCTTCATTTTCATAATATTTTTTCCTTTGCAATACACACAACTATTCTTTTTAAGCGTTAAAGACTATAAATTCTGAAAAAAATAACAATAGGAATATAGAGAGATAATACTCATCATACGAATTTTATCTGATTACTATTCAAATAGCAGAATTGCTAGCAGAATAAGTCATACTATCTCAAATAATTCACTGAAATTTCAATAACTGCAAAAAATAATATTTTATAAATGACTTAAAATGCAAGACGAATAAGATATCAGGCAAGACAAACATGAGGAAATTAACAAGCCAACAAAGTCACAATCGATAATGCAAACATGACGATCAGCAAAAAAATAGCCCCTAAAAGGGGCTGTAAAAGACAGGGATGGTGTCTATGGCAAGGAAAAACTTCACTTATTGCTACTTCACTACTACGATCAAGAGAATTTAGATCAAAAGAATTCGTTACTGCAAAGCCTGAAACTGAGACATTTTTTGTTGATGTATCTTCTCTAATTGGGCTTTCTGCTCAGGAGTTAATAACTGGTACAATTCATGATGAATTCGAGCCATTTCAACACGCTGATTCAATTCTTTTTGCAAACTTTTTTCTAACTGTTCACGAATGGCTTTTTCATCAAAGTCGTCCGCGACAATTAGATTGTGCAGTGCTTCACGCTCTTGCACAGAAACTGGGTTATCAAATTGATAACGACGCTGAGTTGCCATTAAATCACGCAATTGCTGACGCTGTTTTTCATTTAACGTGATACCATTAAACATAAATGTACTTGTGCGTTCTTCACTACCAAACAACTCATAGTGTTGAAGTTGAGTCATGACAGGCACTGAAGATGCAGACTCATTTTGCATTTGTAGCATTAGCGGGCTAGATGTATCACCAGTTTGTTGAACACTTTCTGGTGTATCCCCAAAAGCCGTCACTGAACCGATAATAAATGCAGAAGCTAACACTAACTTGACTGTTGTTTGTGAAGTTCTTTGCATTCCAATACTCCTTGTTCTCGGACAGTGCTCGTGATTCAATGTGGATAACTATACGCCGGTGGCTGCAAACTAGCGTCAGAGCATGTAAAAGAACGTAAAGTCATGGAATCGTGAAGATTGTTATCGTATTTTGGCAGTTGGAGGACTTAAACACATGCATAAAATCCTATTAGTTGATGACGACCGTGAACTCACGTCGCTCTTAAAAGAACTGCTCGAAATGGAAGGTTTCAACGTTGTCATCGCCTATGATGGTGAACAGGCTTTACAACAGATTGACTCATCCATTGATCTATTATTACTCGATGTCATGATGCCAAAGAAAAACGGCATTGAGACCTTAAAAGAACTACGTCAGATCCACCAAACCCCTGTCATTATGTTGACCGCACGCGGTAGCGAACTCGACAAAGTATTAGGGCTTGAATTAGGTGCAGATGACTATCTTCCTAAACCATTCAATGACCGTGAATTAGTTGCCCGTATTCGTGCGCTACTACGCCGTTCAAATTGGAGTGAACAAACCCAAGGTGACAATAGCAATACACCTGTTCTGCAAGTGGATAAGCTACAACTCAATCCAGGCCGTCAAGAGGCCAGTTTCGATAATGAAATCCTTGACTTAACCGGAACTGAGTTCACCTTACTGTATTTATTAGCGCAGCACCTTGGCCAAGTCGTTTCAAGGGAACATTTAAGCCAAGAAGTACTTGGAAAACGTCTGACTCCGTTTGACCGTGCGATTGATATGCACATCTCAAACTTACGTCGTAAGCTTCCAGAACGAACAGATGGCCAACCTTGGTTTAAAACCTTGCGTGGTCGTGGATACTTAATGGTTTCTGCAACATGATAAATAGCTTAACCGCAAGGATATTTGCGATTTTCTGGTTCACCCTCGCACTAGTATTAATGCTAGTGCTGATGGTGCCCAAGCTTGACTCTAGGCAGCTCACTGTCCTTATGGAGAGTGAGCAACGCCAAGGGGAAATGCTTGAGCAGCACATTGAAGCTGAACTGGCTCAAGCACCGATGAACGACCTACTTTGGTGGAGGCGAATTTCCAATTCCATCAAAAAATGGGCGCCCCCTGGCCAACGTCTCATTATTGTGACCAGCGAAGGACGCGTTATTGGTGCGATGCCAAGTGAAATGCAAGTTATCCGTAATTTTATTGGGCAATCAGACAATGCTGATCACCCTAAAAAGAAAAAGTATGGTCGTGCCGAAATCTTAGGCCCTTTCTCCATACGCGATGGTGAAGACCATTACCAACTCTATTTAGTTCGTCCTGCAAATAGCCCACAATCTGACTTTATCAACTTATTGTTTGACCGGCCATTCTTACTGTTAATTGCCACCATGCTCATCAGTGCCCCGTTATTGCTCTGGCTATCTTGGAGCCTTGCCCGTCCTGCGCGCAAACTCAAAATGGCAGCAGATGATGTCGCAAAAGGCAACTTACGGCCTCACCCAGAACTTGAAGCTGGGCCTCAAGAATTTTTATCTGCGGGAAACAGTTTTAACCAAATGATCAGCGCTCTCGATGGCATGGTGAGTGCCCAACAGCGACTGATCTCTGATATCTCTCATGAACTGAGAACCCCACTGACGCGTTTGCAATTAGCGACAGCTTTATTACGCCGTCGGCATGGTGAAAGTAAAGAATTAGAGCGTATTGAAACCGAAACCCACCGCCTTGATAGCATGATCAATGACTTACTCGTACTATCACGCAGTCAGCACAAAAATGAAATCTTAAGGGAGAACATTAAGGCTGATGATCTGTGGGGCGATATTTTAGAAGACGCAAAATTCGAAGCGGAACAGATGAATAAAACCCTTGATGTCACATCACCACCGGGCTCATGGCCTATCTATTGCAATCCATCGGCGATTGGTAGTGCCTTTGAAAACATCGTCCGTAACGCACTGCGCTACTCAAATACTCATATCGCTGTCGATTTCAAAGAAGAAAACAATGGTGTACTAATCACTGTTGACGACGATGGCCCTGGCGTTAGTCCAGCCGACCGTGAACACATCTTCCGCCCTTTCTACCGCACAGACGAAGCGCGAGATAGAGAAACCGGAGGCACTGGCTTAGGCCTTGCCATTGTGGAAACTGCCATCTCACAGCATAAAGGTTGGGTGAAAGCCGATGATAGCCCATTAGGGGGGCTACGTTTGCAAATTTGGCTTCCTGAACATGGGCGCTAACGCCACTCAATCATAAATTTAACTTAAGGCTTCTTGAATATTAAGTTTAAGAAGCCTTATTTTATTACACATCATTAACAGTGTATTAATTTCAACCTAAGCAATATTCCTGATATTTATTACGCACCAAACTAAATAACTCCTTTAATCAAGAATAAAAGTTATTTAGAAAAAATAGACACGGAATAATTGTCAAAATAACACTTAACCTCTGAATTCTAATAAATCGTATTTAGAGTTATATCGTTATACCGATATCTAGAAAATGCCGTTTGTCTGATATATTGATATTCTGCTTTTTATTTACAGATAGATTACCTATTATAAAAAGGCCGAAGCACGCATACCTAATCAACACAACGAATATAAGGGTAATGTTAGCGTGGGTATTACCACACTAAATTCGTGTGCTGCATTAAATTAATATTTTGCATATTTTTTTCATAAAAACACAAAAAATTAGACGACTCAACTCAATGGATTCATCAATGAAAAATATCAAGTTGACCAAACTAGCCATCCTAACGTTATTGAGTGCAATGAGTGGCAGCACACTAGCGGGTGGACTAGTCCTTCCAGACAATAACTTAAGAAACGATCTTGCGTGGCTCTCAGAACGGAACGTTATCCAAATTAGCCTTTCGACTTGGCCGTTATCTTCAGAAGAAATTACCCGCGCATTAAATAACGCCAATATCACCAATAATGAACAAGAAGCTCTTGTTCAACGTATCAAACAACAGCTCAACCGCACTAAAAACAGCGTTCAGCTACAAACCTACCTATCAACGGGTAAATCACCAATGCCACAAGGGTTCGCACAAAGCGAATACAGCGACTTCCGCTACACCGTTGAGGGTAACTACAGCACTGATGATGTTGATTTAAATTTAAAAGCCAATGCGGAACGCGCACTGCGGGTTGAAAATGGTTCCGACTACAACCTAAACGGCTCCTATGGCGGCGTTAAAGTGTGGAACCAATGGATAAGTTTTGGTGAGATCCCTCAATGGTGGGGGCCTGGCCATGATGGCAGCTTAATTCGTACTGACGCTGCAAGACCAGTAACAGGTTTCCTACTACAGCGTGCTGACCAAAGCCCATTTGAGACGCCTTGGCTTTCATGGATTGGCTCATGGCAATATCAGCTAACCGCAGGCCAAATTAAACAGTACTCCTCACAGCCGCATACTAAATTGATTGGCCTACGTATGACCATGAACCCAACTGACTTCTTTGAATTTGGCGGTTCACGTGTAGTCATGTGGGGTGGTGAAGGCCGTCCAAATAACTGGAATTCGTTCTGGAATGCCATGGCTGGTAAAGATAACACGGGTGATAAGGATGAAGACCCAGGTAACCAACTTGCTGGCCTAGATGCAAAAATTAAACTTTATCCGCTAATTGGTTTACCTGTCAGTATTTATGGTCAAATGATCGGTGAAGACGAAGCCGGCATGTTCCCATCGAAAAATGCGTTCATGGGCGGTATTGAAGGTTATCACACCGCTTGGGGTCAACCTCTGAGCTGGTATATTGAAGGCGCCAATACGCATACCGAGTGGAATAAAAATGGCGTGATGTACACTCATTTTATCTATCAAAATGGCTACTACCAACAAGGTGCCCCGCTAGGCCATGCAATGGGCGGTGACGGTCGCATGATATCAGGGAAAGTAGAATATACCCTTGATGATGATAACCGTGTCAGCACTCGCTTAGTGTATGCCAAGGTCAATAAAGAAAGTTATCCACAAAATAAAGTCTATCCAAGATCCGAAACCATTAAAGGTATTGATTTAGGTTGGTGGCATAACTTTGATGACCGAGTTAATACCGATGCTAAAGTCTGGGTTTCTCAATCAGATTACAACACACGTGATGATGTGGGTGCATCCGTTATGGTTACCCTGCCATTTAAGTGGTAGTACTTGGTTTAAATAATTCGAATTATAAGTAGTCGGTAAGTCAAAATAGTCGGGGAGCATAGGTAAACAGTGTAACCCGGCTAACTGAGTACAGTTGTCACACCTCAATAGAGAACATTGCAACTTGCAGTATGACGAGTAGATACCCTAAATAATTCGAGATGCAGGTAGGCGACAAGCGAAGATAGGCGAGGAGCATAGATAACTATGTGACTCAGCTAGCTGAGCGCAGTCAACACCCCTGTATCTTGAAGTATGACGAGTAGATACTCTAAATAATTCGAGATACAGGTAGGCGACAAGCGAAGATAGGCGGGGAGCATAGATAAACTATGTGACTCGGCTAGCTGAGCGCAGTCAACACCCCTGTATCTTGAAGTATGACGAGTACCGTGTTGTTATTTATTCCCCCCCCAACTACACTTCATTATATCGACATAAAAGACAATAAACGTCGGTAAAATTAATTTACTCTAGACGCTTATTAATTGTTTTCAGATAATTTATAGTTGTTTTTTATTAATAAAACACTGTTTACGCGTTTGAAACACAATTAATGAACAATAATTATGTTTCTCTAAGTTATTTAACTTAAATCAACACGGTACTAATGTGCCAATAGATACTTAGCGTCAATAAATAGAATACCTCGATAAAAAATAAGGTTATTTCCAACTGTCCTAAAATAAAATTTTAGGCCTTCGATAAGCGATGATTAGAATACGTATAACATGATAATTTAAAAGGAATTATATAATTGATTAAATAAAGTAAGACTATTCTCTAAGGGAATTACACCGATAGTCACGACCTATATTTAATGCTATTATTAGGCGCATTTGCTTGACCGTGTCAGCGCAGAGGCATACTCTTTCGCGAGTATAAAATGATAAGAAATGCTTATCAATTGACCAGTTACGAAAAAAGGTAACATTTTCAATTAATAAGCATAACTACAGAATTCAATGGTGCTCTGGGACCCGACAACCCAGTGCGGTAGCTATGGTCTAACCTAATTAAATGATGAACATTTATACCATAGTTAAATCCCTCCTTACTTAATAGATTATTAATTAGCAAGGTTTTCAGTGAAAATATTAGTTACTGGTGGTGCAGGCTTTATTGGTTCTGCGGTTGTTCGTCATATTATTAATAATCTCATTTTATGATAATAGTTTTTTAAGTGAGAGCTTTATCAATAGATAATTTAAATTTACTTATTACCAATATTGAGCTTTATTTTTCAATGTCCAATAAAAAAATTCTTAAAAATACAGTATCTCTTTACATACGCCAAATTATTATTATTCTAATTACTTTGTATTCTATGCGGGTAATTTTGAATGAGTTAGGCATAGAAGATTATGGTGTTTATAGTGTTGTTACTGGCTTCGTTACTTTATTGACATTTTTACCAGGAAGCATGGCAAGTGCCACTCAACGTTTTTTTTCGTTTGCTATGGGAAAAAAAGATATATTAAAATTAAAAAAAACGTTCAGTGTGAATTTGATTATGTATGTCATCATTGCGTTACTTACTTATGCTCTGTTGCAAACTCTAGGTCTTTGGTATATTAAAGAATATTTAAAAATACCTGATACACGCTTTAATGCCGCATTAGAACTCTATCATTACACTTCTATTTCTTTTGTTTTTTCTATTTTTAGTGCACCTTTTATAGCAATCTTAATTGCTCACGAGGATATGCATATTTACGCACTTATTTCTGTGGTTGATGCTATTTTAAAGTTGAGCATCGCAATATCTTTAGCTTATGTTAACTACGACTTACTTATATACTATGGAATATCTCTTTTTATTATATCCGCATTGATAGCATGTGCTTATATTTATATTTGCATAAGAAAATATACTGAGTGTCAACTAAGAAAGTTTTATTGGAGCACTACCATATTTAAAGAAATTATAGGCTTTACAACTTGGACTTTATTAGGGCAAATTAGCACTGTATTTCGAAACCAAGCTGTCACTGTGTTAGTTAACCAAATGTTTAATCCAAGTATTGTTGCAGCAAGGGCTATTGCTCTTAATATTGCTAGTCAAGTAGCTGTATTTTCGAACAACTTGAATACAGGATTATATCCACCGATCATTAAGTCTTATGCTTCAAATCAAAAAAATGAGATGATGAGCTTAATTTTTAATGGTTCTAAACTCACTTTTTTCTTAATGTGGGTATTTGCGCTACCAATGCTGCTTGAGATGAAAACAATTTTAACACTTTGGTTAAAAAACCCACCACAAGAAGCCATTCTATTTACTCGATTAGCAATTGTTGAATCATTAATATTAGCCATAAGTATGCCATTGACAACAGCTGCAAGAGCCCCAGGTAAAATGGCACTGTATGAAATAACTTTAGGTAGTATTCAAATCGCAATATTTTTTGTTTCATGGTGGGTTTTGAGCTTAGGATACTCAGCTGAGTCGGTTTTTTACGTAGCAATAGCTGCTAACCTTTTTATGTTTCAAGTGCGCCTATTGCTGGTTAAATATCTTATCTCTATGCCAATCTTACCTTATTATAAGAAGGTAGTTGGCCCTGTTCTAGTAATTCTAATTATTTCAGTCATTCTTAGCGTACTTTTATCAAATAGCCTTCCAAGGAACTTATATACCTCTTTAATTGTTATAATATTCTCTATCACAACTTCAACTCTTGCTATGTACTATTTAGGATTAGATCAGCATTGGCGTAGAAAAACAATTAATGTCTTAACCAGTAAGTTATTAAAATTTAGAGGTGCTAAGTGAAAGTTTTAGTTCTAGGTGGAACCGGTGCTATGGGTATTCACCTTGTGCGTATCTTAGAGAAACAAGGTAATCAAATTTATGTTACTTCACGTAACCGATCAGGTATAAATAATAATGTTAATTATATTCAAGGAAATGCCCACAGCCAAGAATTCCTAAATAATTTATTAAGCCAAAGCTGGGACGTAATCGTCGATTTTATGGTGTACTCTACACCTGTTTTTCAACAACGTTATGCTCAATTTTTAAAATCAACAAAACAGTATATTTTTATCAGCTCTGCGCGTGTTTATGCAGATTCTACAAATCCAATAACAGAAAATTCACTACGATTACTCGACGCAATAAAAGATAGTGATTATTTAAAAACTGATGAATATGCATTAACAAAAGCAAGACAAGAAAATCTTTTATTTGATAGCAATAGTAAAAATTGGACAATCATCCGTCCTTATATCACATATGATGATGAACGATTGCAGTTGGGCGTACTTGAAAAAGAAGATTGGTTATATCGTGCATTACATGGACGTAGCATAGTTACAGCAAAAGACATTCAAACTAAAATGACTACTCTCACTGCAGGCAAAGATGTCGCTAGGAGTATTTGTGCATTAATAGGCAACAAACTTGCATTAGGTGAAGCCTTTCATATAACAAACGATCAAAGTATTAGCTGGCAACAAATTTCAAAAATTTATATACATTCATTAGCGGAAAATGGGTTTATGGTAAAACTAGTCGAACAAGATTTGGATAGTTTCTTTGCTTGGCGCGAAGGGAAATATCAAGTTATTTACGATAGGCTATTTAACCGAATATTCAATAATGAAAAAATTAATCAATTCATAGATACCTCAACCTTTATTCCACCACAAATCGGTTTAGATACGTGTCTTCAAAATTTTCTCAGTAGTAAGCCTTATTCATTCAAGCCAATAAATTGGCAAGAAGAAGCACTTAAGGATAAAGCATCAAAAGAAAGCACCTGCTTAAGTGAAATATCTGGATTCAAAACAAAAATCAAATATTGTTTATTCAAAAACCTACCAACGGTAGGAAGGTTACTAACATAATGAAATTCTACTCAACGCCAGAAAAAAATGCACTGATTGTTATTTCTCTGCTCAAAGCTCATGGTATACGTTATATAATTGCTTCACCTGGTACTACAAATAATGCACTTATAGGTAGTATACAAAAAGATCCTTTTTTCAAAATTTATTCAGCCGTTGACGAACGCTCCGCTGCTTATATGGCCTGTGGTTTGGCAGCTGAAACTGGTGAGCCAGTAGTTATCAGTTGTACTGGAGCCACAGCCTCAAGAAATTATGCACCGGGTATGACAGAGGCTTATTATCGTAAACTACCTGTATTAGCGATTACCTCAACTCAACCAATTAGTCGTATTGGGCATCATGTTGCTCAAGTGATTGACCGTAGTGTTATTTCAAATGATGTAGCAAATTTCAGCGTTACTTTACCTGTCGTTAAGGATGAAGAAGATTTTTGGGATTGTGAGGTCAAAGTCAATCAAGCTATTTTGGAGTTAACCCGACATGGAGGGGGACCGGTACATATTAATCTACCAACTACATATAGCCTTCCCTTTACAGAAAAAGAAAATATCAGCTGTAGAGTAATAAATCGCTTAACCTTAGCTGATAAGCTACCAATTCTTGATGCAAATAAGCGCATATCAATTATTATTGGCTCACACCACAGTTGGAGTGACGATGCTATAGAGGCATTAGAAGGTTTTTGTAGTAAGTATAATACTGCTGTTTTTTGTGATCATACTAGTGGTTATAGAGGTAAAAACCGTGTATTACTTTCACTTGCAGCAGCACAAGAAATTCATTCAAAATCAGAACTAAAATCAGATATAACACTGCATATAGGTGAAGTAACTGGAGATTACCCTTTAGCTGGAATGGCTGGAAATGAAGTATGGCGTATCAGCCCCGATGGGGAATTACGCGATACATTCCGTAGGTTACGTTATGTGTTCGAGATGTCAGAAACATCATTTTTTCAGCATTTTGTAGAGCAAACAGACCAACCATCTACTAATGAATATTTTCAACAATGTACTGATTTTTTAAAAACAGTACAAAATAAAATACCAGAGATACCTTTTTCCAACATCTGGCTAGCTTCCAAGCTGGCATCGAAAATACCATCAGGTTCAGCTATCCACTTTGGGATTTTAAATAGCTTAAGAACTTGGAATTTCTATGACCTTCCTAATACCGTAACTTCTTTCTCAAATGTCGGTGGATTTGGAATTGACGGTGGAGTCTCTACGCTACTTGGCGCATCCTTAGCAAATCCGAATAAACTCTATTATGGTGTGATAGGTGATCTAGCCTTTTTCTATGATCTCAATGCCATAGGCAACCGCCATACAGCAAATAACTTACGTATCCTTCTTGTAAACAATGGAAAAGGAACCGAGTTTCGAATGTATAATCATCATGCCGCACATTTTGGTATAGATGGTGATGAGTTCGTAGCTGCCGCTGGGCATTATGGAAATAAATCAAGAACTCTTATTAAAGACTATGCCGAAAACTTAGGTTTCGAATATTTTTCTGCATGCAATAAAAAAGAATTTGAAGACATTTATCAACGGTTTCTTGAACCTGAAATCACTGATAGACCAATGCTCTTTGAGGTATTTACTGATAGTGATGACGAAAGTAAAGCACTTCAAATAATGCATAGATTAGAAGTCAGTGCAGAAAGTAAAGCAAAGCAGACATTAAAAAAAGTACTTGGTCCTAAAGGTATTGATACAGTTAAAAAGATAATAAAAAGGTAAAACATGAAAATTGGAATTTTAACTCAACCATTGCACAATAATTATGGCGGTTTATTACAAGCTTATGCATTACAATCGTTTTTGAAAAAACTGGGTCATGATGTACTGACAATAGATTTTAGTATTGACAAGGAAAGAGATTCTAAAATAAAACAAATGGTTATAGATATAGTTAAAAAATATCTCTTTAAAAGACAAGCTGAACTATCTAAGCAAGATAAATATAAAATTAGTCAACACACCTCTCATTTCATTGCAGAGTATATAAAAAGAACACAACATATATCACAATATAGTGATTTTTCATATTTAAAACAATATCAATTTGATGCTTATGTAGTTGGTAGTGATCAAGTATGGAGACCTATATATTCACCAGGAATGCCTGCTTTTTTTCTCGATTTTTTAGCGAATGATGATAAAACAAAACGCATCGCATACGCCGCATCATTCGGTGTTGATCATTGTGATGAATTTACTAAAAGTGAGCTTCAGCAATATTCATTGCTAGCAAAAAAATTTGATGCCATTGGAGTTCGAGAAGATACGGCAATAGAATTATGCCAAAAATATTTAAATGTAAACGCTCAACTAGTATTAGATCCAACACTACTTTTAGATAAAGATGAATATATAAAATTAATTGATGAAAATATCACTACTACTTCAAATGGTAACTTGATGGTTTATATTTTAGATAAAAATGATGAAAAAAATCAAATAATTGATCTTGTTGCTAAACAGTACAAATTAAAACCATATACAATAATGCCGAATGAATATGATAAAATTTACCCTCCAGTAACACAATGGTTACGTGGTTTTTTAGATTCACGTTTTGTTGTCACTGACTCTTTTCATGGCGTTGTATTCTCAATTATTTTCAATAAGCAATTTATTGCAATAGGAAATAAATCTCGTGGAATAGCGCGTTTCTTATCGATTTTAAAATTATTTAATTTAGAAAATCGCCTTATTTTATCCCTCAGCGATTTAGAAAATACCTTTAATTTACCAAAAATAGATTTCTCTGAAGTTAATGAAATAAAAGAAAAATTAATAACAAGCTCAACTATGTTTATAAAAAACTCACTAGTAAACTCAAAATCTAATGGCTAAGATATCTGTAATAATTCCAGTGTATAATGCTGAGAAATATATTAAAAAGTCGCTTACGAGCTTAATGACCCAAACACTTGATGATATAGAATTTATCATTATCAATGATGGTTCAACAGATAGCTCAATGAAAATAATTGAAGAAGTGATTAATAACTACCCAGAGAGAAAATCAAATACTATTCTTGTAAATAGAGAGAATAAAGGTGTTTCTGCCACAAGGTCTGAAGGATTAGCATTATCAAATGGTGAATATATCATTCATGCTGATGGTGATGATTGGGTAGAAAGCAACATGCTAGAAAGCTTATATTTAGAAGCAATATCATCATTATCAGACATTATCATTTGTGATTACTATATCAACTCCGAAGAAATACAACTATATGTAACACAAGAAATAGGTAGCACAAACTTAGAATGTATAAAAAAAATATTACTTGGTGAATTGCATGGTTCTAGCTGGAATAAACTTATAAAAAGAAGTTTAATTTCTGAAAATAACATTGACTATATAGAAAATATTGATTACTTAGAAGATGTAGTATTTAATATTAAATCTTTATATTATGCAAAGTCAATATCCCATTTAAAAAAAGCACTCTATCATTATAATAAATCCAATAACAATTCAATAACTAGCTTTATCAATGACATTAAAATCGACCATGTTAGTGAAGCTATTTCTTTAGTAAGTGATTTTTTATCTTCAAAAAAACTGAACAATATAAAAGAGAACGAATTAAATATATTCAAATTGAATCAAAAGTCTTGGTTTATTTTATCTAATAGAAAATCTGTCAGTAAAAAAATTTTAAATTTATACCCAGAGTCAAATAGTAAAATATTGAAAACAAAACATAAAATTCACATGAAACTAATATTAATAAGCTCAGGTTATAAATTACATTATTTAGCTCAAATACTACTGAAAATACTAAACTTTATGTATTTTATTTTAAAAGGAAAGTAACTTTCACTATATCATTTTAATAATATATCTATTAATAACCTAAAATCCAAAGTTTTTATTACTGAAACAATAATTTTAAATTTGCTTAGCATTATGGAAAACATATGAGAAATTAGAATCATTAAATATAACAAAGGATAATAAAACATTATTTTTCAATAGCAAAACTCCAAATGGAGCCATTGATGAAAAAAAACAAGTTAAAATTAAAATTTAATTTAAATAAAACTATTTATACTATATTAATGTTTATTTCTGGAATGTTTTTTTCTTTTTCAACTCAGATTTCTTATCTGAAAAATGATTATGCCTATCTATTTTTACCCTTGTTGATATGTTCTATATTAATGTTATTCATGGTTGTGGCATTAAGTAACCCCAAAGATATAAAGTTAAATATAAACAAACCAAATGTGATTTTGTTTTTTATTTCAATATCAACATTCTTATTCAGCACAGTAATTTCTCATTACGATTATATTAACCTTAGAGATGCTTTTATTTTTTATTATTTATTATTTACCGCCATACTAATAAATGTAATAATATTAAAAAACAATACTCTATTGAGTATATACATATATGGTTTACTCAGTCCACTATTGATAACAATAATTTTTTCATTAGCTGAAAGTGTTTCTCCACCTATTAGTGGTTACTACACAAACCCTAATTCTTTAGGATTGATTTCTTCTTTTAGTTTATTATGTACTATTTTATTACTATGTGAAAAACAGAATTTATCTGTAAAAAACTTAATATTCAACTATACTCTAATTTTAATATCATTACTAGCATCAATATTAAGTTTATCTAGGACTTCTATATATTCATCCATTCTAATCTTATTTTTATTTTTATTAATTAGAATGAGGCTAAATATACTTAAGTGGTTCTTTATTTCCATATGCCTAGTATTCATATGTTATATTCTAAATGATTTACTTTTATCCTCTTTAACTGGTATTATTAATAAAACGAATAACAACTCTAATTTAGTTAGTGGTCGCGATATTATAGCAGCATATTATTGGGATCAAATTAATGCGTATGGTGCAATATTTTTTGATAATCGCTATCCTGTTGATAATACTTATATTAAATTATCTATAAAGTATGGATATATTCCGGTAATTCTATTTTTATTATTCATATTAAAAGTTTCATTTTCATCATTAAAAAAACCTCAACTACTACTCAGTTTAACGTTATTCTTTCTTGTATCCACAATGGAAACTATTTATTTTTCAGTTCCATTTATGTTGTTAATAATTTTTGCATTTAAAAGAGAAGTAAAAGAAAATGATACCTAAAATATTACACCTAATATGGGTTGGTGATAAAGAAATTCCAGAGTTATATAAAGCATGCATCAACTCTTGGGAAAAATATGCACCTAAAAAAGAATATAAATTAATGTATTGGAATAATGATACATTGCCCACAGATGACCCTTTTATTTCAAATATGTTAAAAAAGAAAAAATATGCATTCTTATCTGATTATCTAAGATGTAAAGTACTATTTGAGTACGGAGGAATCTACTTAGATGCTGATATGGAATTAATTTCATCATTGAATTCATTATTATTAAATGAGTGTTTTTTAGGGTATGAGAGTCTGGGTCGAGTAGCTAATGGTATAATGGGAGCTGTACCACAACATTGGTTTTTAAAAGAGTTATCTGAAGAAATATCATCTAGTGAAACATTTAAAGCAATCCCACTGCATACTACTAATTTGTTATTACGTCATGGATTAATCGATACATCTAACTCAGTAAAAGATATAACTATTTATCCAAAAGATTATTTTTATCCATATAACCCCTATGACCCAGATAAAAAAACAAAGCAATTACTATATAGCGATATAACTAAAAACACTATAGCAATTCATCATTGGGCTAAGAATTGGGAAATAAGTTTTCTAGATAAATCTATAAGCAAACTACGAAGGTTATTTAAATGAAGTATATTATAGGTTCAGGCTGGTGGTGTTCTAATAGTAATATAAATAATAGAGATGTTCTCTTCGGTGATAATAACATTCGTTCAGCTCAATTTCATTATGACTGGATTAATTCAGTAAATGTTAATACTACACCTGATAGAATATGTATTATTGATAGTAATTCTCCTATAAAACCGCCTATAGATATAAATAATGATAAAATTATATTTATCTCGCTAAATGAAAACGGAGGTCACTCAACAAATCATACTGGTAAATATTCTGGCTGGATGCGTTCTGTATTACAATCAATGTCTTATGCTCAAAATTGTAACTGTGATTATTACATCTATGTTGAACAAGATGTTCTATTATCTGGAAAAGGTATAATTGAACATTGCATAAAAAGCATGAAAAAACCATATATGTTTGGCAAATGTAATACATTTAAAAATCCACTACAGCAATCCTTTTTTATTATAAGAAAAGATTATATTGATATATTTTTATCCAATTTATATTCTATTAAATACACTGATAATCAAATAACCCCTGAAAAAAAATTTGCACTAGCTTCCTCTCGCTTTTTCAAAATAATACCCAAGTATTTATTCATATCCCCTAATAATAAATTTCTAAAAAAATTAACATGGCGTGTGCAAAATACTCTATGTAAATTTATAGGTAATTACCAATACCTCCCAATAGGATATGGTCGAGACAGGCCTATTATCTTCTCTGATGATTACTATTATTTTCAACATGCAAGCAAAGAAGAAATTAATGAATATTATTCCAGAAAAAATTAAACTAATATATTTATCAATTATAAGTCAAATATATTTTTCTTTCGAACGAAGAGATTCAAAAACTGTTAGTTCCTCAAGTTATATTATATCCCTTACATCTTATTCGGGTAGATTTAAATCCTTACATTTAACGATTGAATCATTATTGCAACAATCCTTGCCACCAAAAACAATTTTTCTTTGGTTAAGTATGGACGACATTAATAATAATAATGGTATTCCTAAAAAAGTTTCCAAGCTAGAAAAAAGAGGTTTGATAATTAAAATAAAAAAGGGAAATATACGTTCTTATAAAAAACTATCCTATATAAAAGAAATTTTATCACCTGATATAAGTCATGTTATAACTGCGGATGATGATATTTTATACCCCAGATATTGGGCTGAAAGTCTAATCAATAAAAGTATAAAAAATAACTGTGTTTCCTGTTTTCGAGGCCATAATTTTATAGTTAAGGATGATATATATAATTACAAATGTGCAATGAAAAATAATACATCATATGATTTACCATCATTTAATCTAATCCCTACTGGTTGTTCTGGAATTGCATATCCGAAAGAAGCGATTTCAGATTTAGTCTCTGATGCTTCTTTATTTAATACACTAGCGCCTGATACAGATGATATTTGGTATAAAATGATGACGTTAGATCGTAATTTCAAATGCTGTAGAGTAAATAAACATAACGTCCATTTTCCTATTATTCTTAGCTCATTAGGAGATTCATTATTTTCTAAAAATGTACATAAAAATCATAATGAAATAAATTTAGAAAAATGCATATCTTATTTCCATTTTAAACATTATTTTAAGTAGATTTTACTGGGGAATATACTTTGAAAATAGCAATAGCAGGTACAGGCTATGTGGGTCTGTCTAACGCCATGTTACTGTCACAAAACCACGAAGTAGTGGCCGTCGACATCGTGCCTGAAAAAGTGGCGATGCTGAACAATAAGCAATCGCCGATTATCGATACCGAAATTGAACAGTTTCTGCGTGAAAAAACACTCAATTTCCGTGCCACCCAAGATATTGTTGAAGCCTATACGGGCGCACAGTATGTGATTGTTGCCACACCGACTGACTATGACCCGAAAAGCAACTACTTCAATACCAAGTCAGTTGAATCAGTCATTCATGATGTGCAGAAAATTAACCCAGCAGCCACCATTATTGTTAAATCCACCATCCCTGTTGGCTTTACTGAGCGCCTGCGTGAAGAGTTTGGCTACACCAATGTGATTTTCTCCCCTGAATTTTTACGTGAAGGCCGCGCGCTGTGGGATAACTTGTACCCATCACGCATTGTGGTGGGTGAACGCTCTGAGCGAGCGGAAATCTTTGCGGATTTGCTGCTCGAAGGCGCTATCAAAAAAGATGTCCCTGTGCTGTTTACCGATGGCACTGAAGCAGAAGCGATTAAATTATTCGCCAATACTTACTTAGCGATGCGTGTGGCCTATTTCAATGAATTAGATACCTATGCAGAGAGCCGTGGCTTGAACGCACGTCAAATCATCGAAGGGGTGTCTTTAGACCCACGTATTGGCAGCCATTATAACAACCCTTCATTTGGTTACGGCGGTTATTGCTTGCCGAAAGACACCAAGCAGCTACTGGCTAACTATGACGATGTACCGAATAACCTCATTAATGCGATTGTGGAATCTAACCGTACCCGTAAAGACTTTATTTCGGATGCGATTATTGCCAAAGCACCGCGTAAAGTCGGGGTATATCGCTTAGTGATGAAAGCGGGTTCGGATAACTTCCGCGCCTCGGCGGTACAAGGTGTGATGAAACGCATCAAAGCCAAAGGCATTGAAGTGATTGTGTATGAGCCGGTGCTTAAAGAGGACGAATTCTTCCGCTCCAAAGTGTATCGTGATCTTGAAGCATTCAAAGCCGATAGCGATATTATTTTAGCCAACCGGATGGTGCCTGAACTCGAAGATGTCGCAGAGAAAGTGTATACACGTGATCTATTTGGTAACGATTAATTTGGTAATAAACCCATGTCTGATGCCTCTACTCAAGAATTAGTTTCTATTATTATGCCCTGTTATAATGCAGAGCAATATATTAAAGAATCTATTAATTCTGTAATAAATCAAACCCATAAGAACTTCGAACTGATTATTGTTGATGATTTATCTACAGATCGCTCTATTGATATTATAAAATCATTTAATGATGACAGAATAAAATTAATTCAATTAACCCAAAATGGTGGAGCTGGCGTAGCTAGGAATGCAGGTATAGAAGCTGCACGGGGACGGTTTATTGCTTTTCTCGATAGCGATGATTTATGGCGACCGAATAAGCTTGAAATACAATTAAAACATATGCTTTCTGGTAACTACCCTCTTTCTTATACTCAATATCAGAAATTCACTCAAGAGGGAAAAGGTAAACTCGTTATCCCACCAAATACCGTCACATATAATGAATTACTCTACTGCAATGTGATTGGATGCTTAACTGCTATTTATGATACGAAAATAGTAGGCAAACAGTTTATGCCTCTCATTCGAAAAAGGCAGGATATGGGTCTATGGCTAAAAATATTATCACAAGGCCACACTGCTTATTGCTGTCCTCAAGTACTTGCTGACTATCGCACTGATTCTGGTATGACTCAAAATAAACTTGATGCAGCAAAGTATCAATGGAGATTTTATCGCCAAGAATTAAATTTCAATATTATTAAATCAACAAAATATTTTATTGGTTATGCTATTAAAGGCGTTATCAGAAAATAATACTTAGGATTAATTATGTTAACTATCATCGGTGGATCCGGTTTTATTGGAACCCGTCTCTCCAATCAATTAAAATCTCAAAATATCGACTTTAAAATTGTTGATATCCAAAAAAGTGAAGCTCATCCTGAAAAATGGGAATTTGGTGATGTCACTAAACCAGAAACGCTTATCGAACCACTAAAAGGGACTGACGTCATTATCAATTTATCTGCTCAGCATAAAGATAATGTTCACCCTATTAGCCTTTATTATGAAGTAAACGTTGATGGAGCTAAAAATGTTTGTGATGTCGCTGAACAACTTGGTATTAAACATATAGTATTTACTTCTTCCGTAGCTGTTTATGGCTTTGTCGAAAAAGAAACTGGCGAAGATGGTGAGTATCATCCGTTTAATGATTATGGTAAATCAAAGTTAGAAGCCGAATATGTGTATGATGCTTGGCAGGCTAAATCAGCGAATCACACTCTTGTTACGATACGACCAACAGTGGTTTTTGGCGAAAATAACCGAGGTAATGTCTATAACCTATTCCGCCAAATTGCATCAGGTCGTTTTTTGATGATTGGTAGTGGTAACAACCAAAAATCGATGGCGTATGTTGAAAATGTTGCTGCATTTATCCATTTTGCAACTACCTTCACTGAAGGTAAGCACGTATTCAATTATATTGATAAACCTGACTTCACCATGAATGAGCTCACTACCGTTATCTGTAACGCACTAGATAAACCTAAATCAAATATTCGTATTCCTTATCCTATTGGGATCATGGGTGGATATTGTTTTGATATTTTATCTAAAATTACTGGTAAAGAATTTCCAGTAAGCAGCATCAGGGTGAAAAAATTTTGTGCTAGAACGCAGTTTAAATCAAATTATATTGCAGATACCTCTTTCAAGGCACCAGTGACACTTGAAAAAGGTATTGCTAATACTGTTCAATATGAATTCAAATAAATTAAAATATTTTCTTTTATCATCATCTTGCTAAAGGGATCGCGAGTGTCTATGAAACGCCTTTCTATTGCTGCACTAATGCTTACAGCATTAACCGGCTGTACCGTTACCCCTGGTGTCTATATGTCCACATCAGGCAAAAATGTCGTCGACACTGGCGATCGTGATATCTCTAAATTTGTGGATATCTATCCGATTTCACCAAAACTGTTAGATGAGATGTACGTGGCTCCAGTGATCGCCAAACCAAACCCTACCCTTGAAAAGCAACTTTCAACCTATGAATACCGTGTGGGAGTGGGTGACGTATTAACCATCACCGTTTGGGATCATCCTGAATTAACTATTCCAGCGGGTTCTTATCGTAGCGCCGCCGACTCAGGTAACTGGGTTCATTCCAATGGCACCATTTACTACCCTTATATCGGTAACGTGAAAGTTGTTGGCAAAACGCTGTCGGAGATCCGTAATTTAATCAGCAGTAAACTAGCTACCTATATTGAATCACCGCAAGTGGATGTCAGTATTGCGGCATTCCGCTCACAAAAAATGTATGTTTCTGGTGAGGTCGCAAAACCAGGTACATTGCCAATTACCAATATCCCTCTGACCGTTCTGGAAGCCTTTAATAATGCGGGCGGCCTCACCGAAAAAGCCGATTGGGATAACGTCGTGCTGACCCGTAATGGCAAAGAAATTAAACTCTCATTGCAATCATTGGTACAGTATGGCGATATGACCCAAAACTACCTAATGATCCCAGGCGATACACTTTATGTACCACGCAACGACGGGCAAAAAGTATTTGTGATGGGTGAAGTCGGCCAGCCAAATACCCTAACTATTGACCGTGCAGGTATGAGTATCACTGAAGCACTGAGTAAAGCCGGGGGTACCGATCAAACAACCGCTAATGCAACCGGTGTGTTTGTTATCCGTCCAATTAAAAACCAAACCTCTGGCGATAAAGAACTTGATGCGTTGCTACCGAAAAAAATGGCAGCGGTGTATCAGTTAGATTTATCGGATGCCACGGCAATGGTGATGGGTACAGAGTTTAAACTACAACCATACGATCTGGTCTATGTTACCGCCGCGCCTGTGGTACGTTGGAACCGTCTGATCACTCAATTACTACCAACCATCGCGACCTATAATCAGTTAACTGAAGGTACAAAACGTATTCACGACTGGTAATCGTCATGTTTAACAATATCCTAGTTGTTTGTATGGGTAATATTTGTCGCTCCCCCACAGGGGAGCGTTTATTACAGGCCCATTTCCCCAATAAAAAAATACACTCTGCTGGCATTATTGCCAAAGACGATCGCCCCGCTTATGACAGTGCCATCCGTATCGCACAGCAACATGATCTCTGTTTAGACAATCATCAATCACGACGTTTAACCAGCGAATTATGTAAAGAAGCAGACTTAATCCTAGTGATGGAAAACGATCATATTGATAGGATCCATCAACAGTTTCCCGAAACTCGTGGCAAAGTCATGTTATTCGGCCAATGGCTTAATAAAACCGAGATCCCAGATCCACATAAACGCAGTGATGAAATGTTTGAACATGTTTATCAACTGATGGAAAAAGCCGTTATACAGTGGCAAGGGAAAATTTAATTTTAATTTTGGAAGGCTTAGCATTTAACTGATTATGAACACGACAAAAAATAGCTCCCCTGCCTCGGACGAGATCGATCTGCTGGCACTTTTTAAAGTATTAAAGTCTAGTTATCTTAAAATTGGCTTTTTTACCCTGTTTTTTATTTTGCTTGCAGCAGCTTACAGTTTTTTAGCGACTCCTATCTATCAAGCTAATGCGACACTGCAATATGACAAAGCCAGCCAAGTTTCTCTTGTTGACCAAATGAGTGAAATGATGCCATTAGCCAGCAGTGGTGGCCAAGTCGATTCCGAAATTGAAGTCATTAAGTCACGAATGGTGCTGGGCAAAACCGTGACTAACCTGAATTTAGATACTCAAATCGCACCAGCAGGCTTTTTTGATAAGCTGTGGGGTGATAAAACCGATGCTGTCGTGGCTCTCTATTTAGTTCCTGAAGACTTTATTGGAAAGCCTGCGACGTTGACCTATTTGGGCGATAACAAATATTCTCTCAATATTGAAGGTCAAATTCTTGAAGGCACCGTTGGTATTCTCTTAAAACAAGACGATATTAGTTTATTGGTTTCATCCTTAGTTGCAGAGGTTGGTCAAGAATTTACCTTAGTTAAAAATGCGCGTTATTCAACCATTGAAAATCTACGTAACACTTTAACTATTGCCGAAGTGGGTAAAGGAACCGGTATTATCAATATGGCCATTAAAGGTGCCGATAAAACCGAAAACGTGCAAATCTTAAACAGCATTATTCAAAATTACGTCGACCAAAATACCGAGCGTAAAAAAGAGGTCACGAATAACACCTTATTATTCTTAGATGAATATCTGCCTAAGATTAAAACCAAGCTGGATAACTATGAAAACCAGCTAAACACTTTCCGTAAAAAGAATGAATCTATCGACTTATCATTAGAAGCCAAATCCGCCCTTGATAGTGCTTTGCAAGTCGAAGAAAAGTTAAATGAACTCACCTTTAAAGAAGTTGAAATTCAGCAATTATATACACGCAACCACCCAGCTTACCAATCACTGCTTGATAAGCGCCAGCAGCTGTTACGTGAGAAAGAGAAAATCAGTAAAGCGATTCAAAAACTGCCAAATACTCAACAACAAATTGTTCGTTTAACCCGTGATGTAGAGTCTGAACAAGCTATTTACAATCAATTAGTGGCAAAACAGCAGGAACTGAGTGTATTAAACTCAGGGATCACCGCTGATGTGCGTATTATTGACTCTGCCGAATCTCAACCGAATGCCGTAGCACCTAAGAAAGCATTAATCTTAGTATTAGCTGCAATACTCGGCTTTATTGTGGGTTGTGCATATGTGATTGCTCGTGAGTTCTTTAATAATAAAATTAAAGGCACTGAGGATATTGATGCACTGGGCATCAACGTCTATGCCACTATTCCTTTCTCTAGCTATGAGAAGAAATTAATTGCAGAAGGTAACAAGCACCCACTCGCATTAGAAAACCCTGCCGATACGGCGGTTGAAGCCATTCGTTCTTTACGTACTAGTGTTTATTTCTCGGTCATGAACCAAGGTAATAATCTGGTTATGGTCACCAGTGCTTCACCGGGTGTAGGTAAAAGCTTTGTTACCTCCAATATGGCGGTGGTGCTAGCAAATGCAGGCAAAAAAGTATTGTTAATCGATACTGACTTACGTAAAGGCCGTATCCATAAAGCCTTTGGATTAAGCAATAAATTAGGTCTATCCGATTATCTCTCACAATCAGATACTAGCCAGCCAAATATTCATAACAGTGTGATTGAAAACCTCGACGTGATTTGTCGCGGTAAGAATGTCACGCACTCTTCTGAATTGCTGATGAGCGAGCGCTTTAAACGTTTACTTGATACAGTGAAAGGTCAATACGATATCGTCGTGATTGATACTGCGCCAATACTGGCAATCACCGACTCAGCTATTATTGGTAAGTACGTTGGTACCTCATTGCTTATCGCTTACTACGGTGTAAATACCGTAAAAGATGTCGAGCTATCACTCAAACGCTTTAAGCAAAACGATATCGAAATTACGGGTGTGATCTTAAATGGTATCGATGCCAAGTCAGACGATTATAATTATGTTTATGAGTACTAGGAAAGTACAATGAAAAACGCAAAAGTATTAGTCACTGGTGGTCTTGGCTACATTGGTAGCCATACCTGTGTACAGATGATCGAACAAGGCATGCAGCCAATTATTTTAGATAATCTCTGCAATGCTAATCCTGAAGTACTAAATCGCATTGAAACCATTACTGGCACTAAACCTATTTTCTACGTCGGTGATGTACGTGATAGCAAAATTTTAGATACCATTTTTGCTGAACATAAAATTGCATCGGTGATTCACTTTGCAGGGCTAAAAGCAGTGGGTGAGTCAGTTCAAAAACCGATTGAGTACTATGACAATAATGTTAATGGTACTTTGGTTTTAATCACATCAATGCAAAAAGCGGGTGTAAAAAGCCTCATTTTTAGTTCTTCCGCGACGGTGTATGGTGAACCTGAACATATTCCATTAACCGAAGAAGCTTCTGTTGGTAACACCAATAGCCCTTATGGTACCAGCAAGTATATGGTTGAGCGTATCTTAGCCGACTTAGTGATTTCCGATCCGATGTGGTCGGCAGTACTCTTGCGTTATTTCAATCCTGTTGGTGCACATAATTCAGGCTTGATGGGTGAAGATCCTAACGGTATCCCAAACAATTTAACGCCATTTATCGCTCAAGTTGCTGTTGGTCGTCGCCCTGAACTCACTGTATTTGGTGGTGATTATCCAACTAAAGATGGTACCGGTGTTCGTGATTATATTCACGTGATGGATTTAGCTGACGGCCACATTGCTGCCTTGGAGCATGTTAGCCAAAAAGCAGGGTTGCATATCTATAACTTAGGTACTGGTGCAGGAACAAGTGTATTCGAAGTCATCGCCGCATTTGAAAAAGCAGTAGGCAAACCCATTCCTTATAAGGTGGCTGAACGCCGCCCTGGTGATATTGCTGAATATTGGTCAACACCAGCAAAAGCACAACGTGATCTTGGTTGGACAGCTAAATACTCAATTCAAGATATGGCGAATGACGTGTGGCGTTGGCAATCGCAAAACCCCAACGGCTATAAAAAGTAATTGTCACTGTTCATAATCACACTAAAGCAGGCTTAATTTTCAGCCTGCTTTTTTATTTGCATCATTTAAATGCAACTTCTTTCATTTACGCGTAAAATCCCTGTCCATTGTTTTCTTTAACCATGCTGTTCACTACAGCCATTCGTTATGCCACATATCGTTTTATTCGAACCTGAAATTCCACCCAATACGGGTAATATTATTCGTCTTTGCGCTAATACAGGCTTTAGCCTGCACCTGATCCACCCGTTAGGCTTTACTTGGGATGATAAACGTCTACGCCGAGCAGGCTTAGATTACAGTGAATTTGCTGATATCAAACATCATCATGACTATTTTGCTTTCTTAGAAAGCGAAGGGCTCAATCCAGATAATAATCAGTCTGCAACGGGTGCCCGTGTGTTTGCTTTAACCACCAAAGGTAAGCCAAGCCATAGCAATGTGAGCTATCAACAAGATGACTATTTGATGTTTGGGCCAGAGACGCGTGGATTGCCACCTTACGTACTCGATAATATGCCAATCGAGCAAAAAATTCGTATCCCAATGCTAGCAGATAGCCGCAGTATGAATTTATCTAACTCTGTTGCGGTAGTGGTGTTCGAGGCATGGCGGCAGTTGGGTTACGCTGGGGCATTATTACGCGACTGAGTCAGTAATTATGCTTTACTTGAACTTCCCTCATCACACGATTATACTTGTACAGAATTCAGTACAAGTATTGGAGGGTAAATGAAAACCATTTCATTCAGTGATGCAAGAAGTAATCTAAAAGCAGTATTAGATAGGGTTGTTGATGATGCAGATACAACTATCATCACTCGTCGTGATTCAGAGGATGCTGTGGTTATGTCTTTAGAATATTACAATAGCCTTATGGAAACGATTTATTTATTACGCTCACCAGCAAATGCCGAACATCTAAATAAATCAATCGCTCAATTTAAAGCTGGTCAAGTAAAGAAAAAAGAGCTTATAAATGAGTAGATTTTTAATATGGACTGACCAAGGATGGGAAGACTATCTATACTGGCAAACCCAAGACAAAAAAACGCTCAAACGCATTAATAAGCTCATTGATGATACTAAAAGAACCCCCTTTTATGGGATAGGAAAACCAGAACCACTAAAAGAAAACTTAGCTGGCTTCTGGTCTAGACGAATAGATGAAACAAATAGGCTCATTTATTCAATAGACGATGAAGGTTTAACTATTATTGCTTGTCGTTATCATTATTAGAAGATTCAATAACTTCTGATGCAGTAACATGAAACAATTCATCTGAATGGCGATTATATTCATCCAAACCTTTTAACAGCGCCAATTCAGACAAAATAATTACCTTTCTCAAATCCCATCACCATCTTCAAAACCATAAATCGCGCCATTAAAGTTCTGATCCATCTCAAATGATGGCTTATCGCTATTGGGTTTACCGACAATACGTGCAGGTACCCCTGCAACGGTCGTATGAGGGGGAACTGGATGAAGTACCACAGAGCCTGCGCCAATTTTCGCACCGCGACCAATCTCAATATTCCCCAAGATCTTCGCTCCTGCACCAATCATCACCCCTTCACGAACTTTAGGATGGCGATCGCCACACGTTTTACCCGTACCGCCCAATGTTACTGATTGCAATATCGAAACATCATTTTCAACGACAGCGGTTTCACCGATAACAATGCCTGTTGCATGGTCAAGCATGATGCCACAGCCAATACGCGCAGCGGGGTGAATATCAACGGCAAAAGAGACGGAAACTTGGTTTTGTAGATAGATAGCGAGTGCTTGGCGGCCTTCTTTCCATAGCCAATGACCAATACGATAGGCTTGCAGTGCGTGGAAACCTTTTAAATACAAAAGTGGCGTCGAGTACTTATCCACTGCGGGATCACGTAAACGCACAGCGGATAAGTCCATAGCAGCAGAAAAAATCATTTGTTCATCATTACGATACGCTTCTTCAACAATCTCCCGCACTTCCATCGCTGGCATAATTGGGGAGCTGAGTTTGTTGGCTAACATATAACTCAGTGCACTACCTAAGTTATCGTGTTTTAGCAGCGTTGCATTGAAAAAACTGGCTAACAGCGGTTCACAATCAGCAAGTGATTTTGCTTCATCTTTAATAAACCCCCAAATCCTATCCAGTTCTTCACGCGACATAATAACTCACTTAATTTTTCGTTTAGTCCTTTGACGTTGGCGTATGCGCAATTTCATCTTTGGTTGCTCGGCCTAATAAGGCTTGCGCTGCCTCTAACACATTTTTATGACAATAGAGGATTTGATAAATTTGCTCCGTGATCGGCATCTCAACACCCGCACGTTCAGCTAATGCTTTCACTTCTTTGGTATTACGATAACCTTCCACCACCTGCCCGATCTCTTTTTCAGCTTCAGCCACACTCACGCCGTTACCTAGCATCATACCGAAACGGCGGTTACGTGATTGGTTGTCAGTACAGGTTAACACTAAATCACCTAAACCTGCCATGCCCATAAAGGTGGAGGGGTCGGCACCTAAAGCAGCACCCAATCGACTCATTTCTGCAAGGCCCCGTGTAATCAAGGCGGTACGTGCATTAGCGCCAAAGCCCATACCATCAGAAATACCAGCACCGATGGCGATCACGTTTTTCACGGCACCACCAAGTTGCACACCAATCATATCGGGGTTTTTGTATACACGGAAACTTTTGCCACAATGGAAAAGTTGTTGCAGTTCATCGCCAAACTGGCTGTCAGTTGCCGCAATTGAGATAGCAGTAGGCATACCTGCCGCTAATTCTTTAGCAAATGTGGGCCCAGATAGCACTGCAAGTGGAATTTCATTACCTAATACCTCACGCGCCACATCTTGTAATAAGCGCCCAGTATCTCGTTCCAAACCTTTGGTTGCCCAAATAATACGTGAACCTGTTTGGAGGTAAGGTTGGATCTGCTTAAGTACATCACCAAAAACATGGCTTGGTACTACAATCAAGATATTAAGACTCGCTTCGACGGCGCTTTTTAGATCCGTTTCCAGCGATAAACTATCAGGGAAAGAAACACCAGGCAAAAACGCCTGATTACTACGTTCTTGTTGTAATTTTTGGATATGCTTAGGGTCATGACCCCATAGCACGACCTGATGGCCATTACGCGCTAACGTAATCGCTAAAGCGGTGCCGTAAGAGCCGGCACCGATCACTGTCATTGAAGCAGTATTCATTAAGCGTCCTATTGAACTTCTGTGTTCTGCGCTTCTTCACCTTGCTGCTGTTGTAGGTAGTTCATGAACAGAGCATCAAAGTTGACTGGCGCAAGGTTCAGTTGAGGGAATGTACCACGACCCACCATGCTAGTGATTGCTTCACGTGCATATGGGAACAGAATGTTCGGGCAGTATGCACCTAGGCAATGTGCCATTTGTGTGCCTTCAATACCTTCGATAGAGAAAACACCTGCTTGTTGCACTTCACACAGGAATGCCGTTTCTTCACCGAGTTTTGCAGTCGTTGTCACGCGCAAAACAACTTCGTAAACACCTTCAGTCAGTTGAGTTGAAGAAGTATCTAAATCAAGTTTAATTTCTGGCTGCCACTCATGTTGGAAGATGTGTGGTGCGTTAGGTGCTTCAAATGAAACATCTTTTGTATAGATACGTTGGATCTGAAATACCATTTCTGAGTTGTTTTGTTCTGACATAATGTTAATACCTTTTAACTTCCGTATGAGTTTGACTATATATACTCACATACTCGTAAAACAAGAGAGTATCGAGCTATATCAAGCAGATAAATTACTTCTTACCACGCGCTAATGGTAGGTTTTCACCTGACCAACCAGCAATCCCTTCTTTCAGGACAAAGACTTTTTCAAAACCGTGTTGCACTAAATGCTCAGCAGGTTTGCCTGACTCCATGCCACTTGCAGAAACAACAATCACCGGTTTTTGTTTATGTTTTTCTAACTCACCTAAATTATTATCTTTAATTTCAGAAGGTGTTAAGTTGATAGAATCAATAATGTGTCCCTTGCGGAAATCATCACGAGAACGTAAATCCACAATGACTGCCTCTTCTTTATTAATCAGAGCAATCGCCTGCGCGCGAGTGATTACTTTTGACTTAGAGAACAAACCTTTAAAGGTCATTACGACCACCGCGACGAGCAGCGCTATCCAAACCAGACTCAATAACATGTTCCGGCTGACAAATTGCATGATTTCTTGGATCATGGGGGGCAATCACTCCCGTTAGTTAAAAATGAATATCAAAGGGCTCAGAGTATACCTTTGTGTTGAGCTAATTACAGCCAGTTAGCGCAAACTAGATTGATTTTTTTGCGAAACGCTACGCAGAAACGGTCTTTTTTCCAACAAAAACGTCATTTATACTCTAAATAATTAATGTGCAGTTAGGCAACAAATGAACCAGTCGCTAGACGCATGCCTAAGTAGGTCGCTGACTCAGGTCACCATGCCTTAACCAACGGTGCTGCAACTTGAGCTATAAAGAGTATCACTCTCAATATAGACCTATAATCCATCCTATCACAAACCCATTGCGCCTCAAAAAATCACGGATAAGGAGGATCTATTCTCGGTTTAGCTAAAATTTAGCCCATAATATTTGATTTAATGATACTAATTAGCGAGATAAGCGATACAATCAATTATACTCTAGATCATTCTAGGTGAGGCTAGGCGATAAGTAAGCGTAGTCACTTCGACTTCAACGAAAAGCGCTACAACATGAAGTATGGCGGGTATAGATTAAAAAATAATGGCAGCGAAACCATAGCTAACCTGTCATGTTAAATCACAGTGTAGCCTTTTGGTTTATCACTGTTTATTTTATAAGATTCAGAATTGGGCACTGGTAACCATACCTATCAGATGAAATAATTAGCTATCGTATTTATTCGAGGTTTTCTATCAGAATGGCCAATATATATAACCGGATGAAAATAACCTTTATTCGTCAGGCTATTACCTCAGCACTGTTTGCTTGTGGATTAATAGCGCTATCGCCAACTCAGGTGATGGCGGCCAATCAGATCACCCAAAATAAAGATCAGCTACAAAGTTTACTGCAAAATATCGCTGAAAAAGAGAAAAGCGTCAAAGATCAACAAGCAAAACGAGCGGCGTTGCTTAATCAGCTTCAACAGCAAGAAAAAAATATTTCAGCGGTAGGTCGTGGGCTTCATGAAACACAAACTGAATTAAAACAATTAGATAAAGAAATATCTACCTTAAATAGTAATATTACGCGCCTACAAAAACAAAAAGCCGCACATGAAAAACTACTGGCTGAACAACTCGATTCTGCATTCCGTTTGGGTAAACACCAAGGTCTATCACTATTTTTAAAAGGTGAGGAAGGCCAACGTGAAGAGCGGATCCTCGCTTATTACAGTTATCTTAACCAAGCCCGTGAAAAAAATATCAAACAACTGGAAGAAACAACGCTTGAACTCAATCAGCAAAAGCAGCTAGAACAGAAAAAACAAGCTGAGCAAAAAGCCGCGTTAGCCAAACAGCAGCAAGAAAAACGCAAGTTGGATAATGCTCAAGCGGCTCGTAAGCAAACACTTACTGCGCTTGAAAGTACGTTAAAAGAAGATCAAAAAAATCTCGCTGTGATGAAACAAAACGAGTCCCGACTGCGTGATAAAATAGCTCGAGCAGAGCGTGAAGCCAAAGCGAGAGCGGAACGTGAAGCACGTGAAGCGGCGCGTATTCGTGCAGAAGTTGCCGAAAAAGAACGTAAAGCGAAGCAAACTGGTACTTCTTATAAACCATCCGAAAGTGAGCGTTCACTCATGTCGCGAACTGGGGGACTTGGTCGCCCAGCGGGGCAAGCTTTGTGGCCAGTTCGAGGGCAAACGCTGCATAATTATGGCGAGGCAATTTCAGGCGAGCTGCGCTGGAAAGGCATGGTTATTGGTGCCAATGAAGGTACCCAAGTGAAAGCGATCGCCGATGGTCGTGTTTTACTGGCTGACTGGCTGCAAGGTTATGGTCTGGTTGTGGTGGTTGAGCATGGTAAGGGTGACATGAGTTTATATGGCTATAACCAAAGCGCACTGGTTAATGTAGGCCAAGAAGTGCGCGCGGGTCAGCCTATTGCATTAGTGGGAAGTAGTGGTGGTCAGGAACGCCCTGCACTGTACTTCGAAATTCGCCGGCAGGGTAAAACAGTTAACCCTCGCCCTTGGCTAGGTCGATAGACAACAAAATAGCCGAAAAAATTGTTAGGAAAATAAATATGTTGAAACACCAGCCTTCTAAGTTACTCATTGGTTTATCGTTGTTAATGGTGACTCTTCAGGCTAGTGCGGCAAAATTAGCGATAGTCATTGATGATTTTGGCTATCGCACTAAAGAAGATAACCAAATACTAGCACTACCAACACCTATTACTATTGCCATTCTTCCTGACTCCCCTCACGGTAAACAGGTTGCCACAAAAGCACACCAGCAGGGCCGAGAAATTATCATTCATATGCCAATGAAACCATTGAGCAAACAGCCGTTAGAGAAAAATACCCTAGCGCCTTCAATGAGTGCAAAAGAAGTTGATCGCATCATTAAACGCGCCATTGGCCAAGTGCCTTATGCAACCGGTATGAATAATCATATGGGCAGTGAAATGACATCGAGTCTTTCAGGCATGCGCAATGTAATGGGCTCACTTTCTCAGTCTAATTTCTTTTTTTTAGATAGCGTCACTATCGGTAATACTCAAGCCGCGAATGCAGCAAAAGAGTTTGGTGTCCCTGTTGTTCGTCGAAACATTTTTCTTGATAATCATCAATCAGAAGAAGAAACTCGCATTCAACTTAATAAGGCCGTTGCCTATGCACGTAAAAATGGCAGTGCCATTGCAATTGGCCACCCACACCCATCGACAGTACGTGCATTACAAAAATATTTACCACAACTGCCAGCAGATATTGAATTAGTCGCGGTTAGCGCATTACTGAATGGTCATGAAACGCCAAAACAAGACAAACCGCTGAAAATGCAGCCTGAACAGCCAAAACCATTGCCTAATGACCCCCCTGTAATACCAAAAGATAAGCATCCTCAGTTGATCCATGTGGGGACTTGTGAATTTGAATTGTCAGAAAATCAAACGGTTAAATTAAGTGGTATTCAGTTTTTAATGTCAGTGGTTGAATCTCTTTATCAAGACAAAACGTTACAGCCATTATTATTAAACAGTAAAAAACCCCTGTTTTCTCAACAAAAACCATAGACCGCCTAACGGATTGCTGCCATTAAACAGCAATCCGTCTTTGGATCATTCATCCCAATTTAAAATCACTTTACCTGATTGGCCTGAACGCATAATGTCGAAGCCTTTTTGGAAGTCATCGATCGAAAATTGATGGGTAATAATGGGTGAAAGGTCGAGACCTGATTGAATAAGCGTCGCCATTTTATACCAAGTTTCAAACATCTCACGACCATAAATACCTTTAATAAATAGCCCTTTGAAAATCACCTGCCCCCAATCGATCGCCATTTCCGAGGAAGGGATCCCCAACAGAGCAATACGCCCGCCGTGGTTCATGGTTTCTAGCATAGAACGAAATGCTGCTGGGGAGCCAGACACTTCCAGCGCCACATCAAAACCTTCTTGCATACCTAATTCTTTCATTACATCTTTAAGATTTTCACGACTGACATTCACGGCACGAGTAACACCCATTTTTTGAGCAAGTTCGAGTCGATAATCATTAACATCAGTGATCACAACATGGCGTGCACCAACGTGCCGACACACTGCGGCAGCCATAATTCCAATCGGCCCCGCCCCTGAAACTAAAACATCTTCCCCTACTAAATCAAATGACAGCGCAGTATGAACAGCATTACCAAACGGATCGAAAATAGCCGCAATTTCATCTGGAATATTATCGGGGATCTTAAATGCATTAAAGGCAGGTAGCACAAGGTATTGTGCAAAGCACCCTGGGCGATTTACCCCAACACCAACCGTATTTCGACATAAATGTGTACGGCCACCTCGGCAGTTCCGACAGTGTCCACAGGTAATGTGCCCTTCACCTGACACCCTATCGCCTATTTTAAAACCTTTAACTTCCTGTCCTATTTCAACAATTTCGCCAATATATTCATGACCTACAACCATCGGAACTGGGATAGTTTTTTGCGACCATTCATCCCAGTTATAGATATGCACATCCGTACCACAAATTGCGGTTTTACGGATCTTAATCATCACATCATTGTGCCCAAGTTCCGGTTTCGGCACATCTGTCATCCATATACCTGGTTCTGCTTTTAATTTGGACAATGCTTTCATAGAGTGGCCTTATTTAATGATCATTAAGCAATGACACCTAATTTTTTGCCAATGCGGGTGAATGCGTCAACAACACGTAGGATATCCTCTTCACTATGAGCAGCAGACATTTGCGTGCGAATACGCGCCTGCCCTTGAGGAACAACAGGGTAGAAGAAACCGGTAACATAGATCCCTTCTCCAAGTAATTCATTGGCGAAAACCTGTGCTAGTGCAGCATCGCCTAACATAACTGGAATGATGGCATGATCCGCTCCCGCTAAGGTGAAGCCCGCAGCAGACATTTTTTCACGGAACAAGGCCGCGTTGCGCCATAAACGTGCGCGTCGCTCCCCCCCCTCACTCATCATATCGATAACTTTAATTGAAGCGGCAACAATTGCTGGGGCTAAGGAGTTAGAAAATAAATAAGGACGGGAACGTTGGCGTAACCACTCTACCACCTCTTTTTTCGCTGCCGTATAACCTCCTGAAGCCCCACCGAGAGCTTTACCCAATGTGCCAGTAATAATGTCAACTCGCCCCATAACATCGCAATATTCATGGGTGCCGCGACCATTTTTACCAACAAAACCAACCGCATGAGAATCATCGACCATCACCAGTGCTTGGAATTCATCAGCAAGATCACAAATGGCTTTCAGGTTAGCTATCACACCATCCATTGAAAATACCCCATCCGTTGCGATCAAAATATGTCGAGCTCCCGCAGCTTTAGCATCTTCAAGGCATGCCCTTAATTCAGCCATATCATTATTTGGATAACGATAGCGCTTAGCCTTACACAAACGTACACCATCAATGATCGATGCATGGTTAAGTGCATCCGAAATCACGGCATCTTCAGGCCCTAACAGAGTTTCAAATAAGCCACCATTCGCGTCAAAACAGGAGGAATAGAGGATGCTATCTTCCATACCTAAAAAATCCGCCAGTTTTTTTTCTAATTGTTTATGGGCGTCTTGTGTACCACAGATAAAACGCACTGAAGCCATACCAAAACCATGGCTATCCATACCTTGCTTGGCGGCTTCAATAAGATCGGGGTGATTAGCTAAACCGAGGTAATTATTAGCACAAAAATTAACCACATGCTGACCTCCAGCAATTTCAATATCAGCATCTTGCGATGAGGTAATAATGCGCTCGTTTTTGAATAAACCTGCGGCCTCAGTTTCATTGAGTTGTTGTTTGATTTGCTGATAAAATTGCTGCGACATGATGTTCTCCCATAACTTAACCATTTCTAGAGTTTAATAATAGACACCAGAACTATCGACTTACGCAGCATAAATAAGTTAAGTTTGTAGCCAAGATCACGATCATTAGCTTATAAAAATATCGCGAGTAGAATGTTTGCCTATCAGTTAAAGCTGTTGTCACCCTATATAAATGTTATTATGGAAAGATTCATATTCTGTATAGACTCTAAATCATTCGAGGGGCAGCTAGGCGGCAAGTGAATGAGTCGCTAGGAGCATAGAAAACGATGTGGCTGATGCGAGTGAGCGTAGTCACTTCGACTTCAACAAAAAGCGCTGCAACTTGAAGTATGACGAGTATATCATTAACCCACTGAGGTACACCCGATGATCATAGTCACTGGCGGAGCTGGTTTTATTGGTAGTAACATTGTGAAGGCATTAAATGATGCTGGCCGCACCGATATTTTAGTTGTCGATAACCTGAAAGATGGTACGAAATTCGCTAACCTTGTTGATCTCGATATCGCTGATTACATGGATAAAGAAGAGTTCATTGTCAGTGTGATGGCGGGTGATGACTTTGGTGATATTGATGCGATATTCCATGAAGGAGCTTGCTCATCAACCACCGAGTGGGATGGAAAATACATGATGGATAACAACTATCAGTTTTCCAAAGAGCTCCTGCATTTCTGCTTAGATCGTGAAATACCTTTTCTCTACGCATCTTCAGCTGCAACCTATGGTGGCCGTAGTGATAACTTCATTGAAGAGCGCCAATTCGAAAAGCCATTAAACGTTTACGGTTACTCCAAATTCCAGTTCGACCAATATGTACGTAATATTTTGCCTGAAGCACAATCACAAGTGTGCGGCTTCCGTTATTTCAACGTTTATGGACCACGTGAAAACCATAAAGGCAGTATGGCCAGTGTGGCTTATCATTTAAATAAGCAAATTAACGAAGGGCAAAATCCAAAGCTCTTTGAAGGTAGCGAAACTTTCCGTCGCGATTTCATTTACGTTGGTGATGTTGCTGCCGTCAATTTATGGTTCTGGCAGAATAATGTGTCAGGGATTTTTAACTGCGGTACGGGCCGTGCAGAATCTTTCCAAGCTGTTGCTGATGCAGTCACGCAGTTCCACAATGATAAAAACGTTTCTGTTGAATACATTGAGTTCCCTGAGAAACTCAAAGGTCGCTATCAAAGCTTCACCCAAGCGGACATGACTAAATTACGCGCAGCAGGCTATCAGGCACCATTTAAAACGGTGGCCGAAGGTGTCGCTGAGTACATGCAGTGGCTGAATCAAGCAGACTAATAAATAATCTATGAAAATATTGGTGATCGGCCCCTCTTGGGTAGGGGATATGATGATGTCACAAAGCCTTTATCGTACATTAAAGGCGCAATATCCTCACGCACAAATCGATGTGATGGCGCCACAATGGTGTCGTCCTCTTTTAGCAAAAATGCCAGAGGTCAATGCAGCGATCCCTATGCCACTCGGTCACGGCGCTCTCGCTATTGGTGAGCGCCGGCAACTCGGTATTAGCCTGCGTAACCATAACTATGACCAAGCGATCGTGTTACCTAACTCATTTAAGTCTGCCTTAATACCGTTTTTTGCAAAAATCGCCAAACGTACTGGCTGGCGTGGTGAAATGCGTTACGGTTTGCTTAATGATATCCGAACCTTAGATAAAACCGCATTTCCTCTTATGGTACAGCGTTATGTAGCACTTGCTTATGATAAGCACACTATCCACAACGCAACCGATATTCCTGAGCCTATCCTGTGGCCAAAACTAGCCGTTAAACAGCAAGAAGTTATTGATGCCGCTAACACATTTAATATCGATACTTCACGCCCGATTATTGGTTTCTGCCCCGGTGCCGAATTTGGTCCAGCGAAACGTTGGCCTCACTATCATTACGCAACTTTAGCAGAGCAGCTAATCAGTGAAAAAGGTTATCAAGTGCTGTTATTTGGTTCACAAAAAGACCATGAGGCAGGCGAAGACATCAAACAAAGCCTAACGGATACGGCTCGCGAGCATTGTATTAACCTCGCAGGTAAGACATCGTTAGAACAAGCCGTTAACTTAATAGCTAGCTGCCAAGCCGTTATTACTAACGATTCAGGTTTAATGCACGTTGCAGCTGCACTAGATAAACCACTCGTTGCTTTATATGGCCCTAGCAGCCCTGATTTTACGCCGCCGTTATCAAATAAAGCGGAAGTGATCCGCCTAATCAGCGGATACCATAAAGTACGCAAAGGCGATGGCGAAAGTGGTTATCATCAAAGTTTAATCGATATCCAGCCTGAATTAGTCATCGAAGCTCTCGCTCGCTTACAAATAGGTTTCGATTAATGCGTGTGCTTTTAGTCAAAACATCATCTATGGGGGATGTCTTACATTCCCTACCTGCATTAACCGATGCTCAGCACGTTTTCCCTGAGATCCAGTTTGATTGGGCCGTCGAGGAAGGATTTGCACAAATTCCAACTTGGCACAGTGCGGTTAACCAAGTGATCCCCGTTGCAATAAGACGTTGGCGTAAAAATTGGTTTTCAGCACCGATCCGTGCTGAACGAGCGGCATTTCGTCAACAACTTACTGCAACTCACTATGATGCCGTTATTGATGCGCAAGGGCTACTTAAGAGCGCATTTTTAGTGACTCGCCTCGCCCATGGTGCAAAACATGGTTATGATCGCCACAGCATACGCGAACCGATTGCCAGTTTTTTTTATGACTACAAACATCAAATCAGTAAGCAACAGCATGCTGTAGAGCGCATTCGCCAATTGTTTGCCGCAAGCCTTGGCTATGATTGCCCAAAAACACAAGGTGACTACGCCATCGCCCAGCACTTTTTACATGCACCCACAGAGTTACAAGGTGAGTATGTCGTTTTCTTGCACTCGACAACGCGTGATGATAAACATTGGCCAGAAGAATATTGGCGTAGCTTAATCGCTCTTATGGCTGAAAGTGGTGTCAAAATAAAATTACCTTGGGGTGCCGAACATGAGTATCAAAGGGCACTACGTCTTGCTGAAGGATTTGACTTTGTCGACGTTTTACCCAAACTCACCTTGGCCGAAGTGGCACTTCAAATTGCCAATGCAAAGGCTGTTGTCTCTGTTGATACTGGTCTTAGTCACTTAACCGCTGCGCTGGATAAGACGAATTTTACCCTATTCGGCCCAACAGACCCTGGGTTAATCGGCGGCTATGGTTTAGGCCAACATGAGATTAAGTCAGTAGATAAGACAATGAAGTCGATTGAACCCGATCTTGTCTTTAAACAGTTGAAAAGCGTTTTATAACAAAGCGGCTACTGATGTAGCCGCTCTAGCAATTTGATTATTTCTCTGGCGCAATAAACCCAAAACACATGGTTTCTGGCTTAGCATCAGGCTCAGAACGGTAAATCACATCTTCTTTTTCAATTGTAAATTGTGGCCAATATTTACGCACTTTATCAAAGTTCTCGTGAGCACAATCATCATATTTACGACCTAATAATATTGCCCCATTCTGACGGATCTCTGCTTCTGTAATATCGCGGTTATACACATTAGGTGGCATATGGTGTTCTAGGGTCCATGGTTGGATCACATGAGGTCTGTCTTTTGCATAAATAATAAACCATTGGTGTAAATTATCTTCTCCACCGACATATTTTAGAGGTGTGCCATAACGTTGATGCCAACGTTGTTCACCTTCTGCAATCAAGGTTTTGACACCAATAAACTTTTGTCCAGCACCACGAATATTCGCACTTTGTACGATAGAGTAACCAATCAGTACCAATACACCAAAGAGAGCTAAGCCAATTAATGGTTTTCGAAGTGGCTTTTTCGGCATGACAGTAATTGAACCAATAAATAGAGGTGCGCACACTGCCATAAAAGGTTGTAACCACTCAGTGATCCGACCGCCATCATGGAAAGAAAACCAACCATAAATAACCACTAATGGGAACAGAATAATAAAATTAACCATGCGATTAGCCAATGGCTTTGGCCAACCGAGCTTACCACCGCAACTGTATACAATAATGGCTGCGATAATTAATGGATAAAAAACACTTAACGCTGCTTGAGTGGTATGTAAGTTAAATCCAGGATCAATCTGTGAATCTACCCATTTGAAGGCCGAGAAGTCACTCGCCATCAACCAAAAGAAGTTAGGTAAAACAATCGCAAACCAGAGCGCTATCGCTAAATAGAAAACAGGGTGTCGATAGCTTTGACGAACTTGCTTAACAAATAGCGTTAATAAAAATACGGAGCCAACTAAAGCGAGAGTTGAGTATTTACCCATTGTGGCAAGGCCTGCACACAAAGCAAATAACAGCCACCATGCTGGATTGTCATAAACCGCACGCAAAAAGAAATATAGGATCCACGCCCAGAAGGTGACTAAAATATAGTTGTCATTATAAGGAATGATATCGAAATTAATTACACCAGATAAATTCAACATCAACATCGCAAACCATGCAAGATCACGACGTCCTGTTAAGCGATATGCTAGCTTCCAGACACCTAACAATCCAAATGCGATACCAACAAAATGAATAAAGTACCAATAAAAACTATAAGAAATACCTAGATGTATAGCTGGCCACATCACCATTCCCACAAACCAAGGGTTTTTTGGTGAGCCCCATTCTCCATTCATACCCCAGTTAACGGCTTCAACTGTATCGTAAGGTACTGTTGGATCTAAATAAAAACTGGCCAAAATCCATGCAATGGCATAGCCAATGACCCACAAATAAACATATTTGTTCGATATCGATTGATTGATTGCTGGCATACTATTTTAAATAATCAAGTAAAGGTACCCATTATCTATTAGATGCATGTATAACACCCATGAATATGCGCCTAATAGTGCAAATGGAAATAGAACGGCGAATTCTACTATAGTTTAGAGTGAATAATAAGGAAGGGAGACAAATAGTCATCATCTATTGTCGTTTTATTCAAGTTTTCTGTCACAGACTCAAAAATTTGACCGTGTTATTGTTCTTTCGGCGGTAAATATGGCTGTAATAACTTGAGCAAACGCTGCAATGCCCCTTGATTTTCATGCAATACTTCTGCGGCATGGCGACCATAATATAGGCGATAGTCTTCATCAGAGAGCAGGCTAGTGACAGCTTGTGCCATTGTGTCACTATCCGTAACCGTGATCATCCCATCAGCTTGCTTTAATTTTCCACAAATATCTTTGAAATTAAACGTATGCGGTCCCATCAACACAGGTAAAGCGTGCGCTGCGGCTTCTAACGGATTATGCCCCCCCGTTTCTACAAGGCTGCCACCAACAAAAGCTAAATCGGCAATGCCATACAGTAGCATCAGTTCACCCATAGTATCACCGATCACCACCTGAACATCTGAAGTAGGAACGATACCTTGGCTACGGCGAATAGATTTTAGCCCAGCCTTAGTCGTTAACTCTTCAGCTTTCGCAAAACGTTCAGGATGGCGGGGAACTAAAATGAGCAATAAATCAGGGAAACGTTTTAACAATTGCTGATGTGCATCTAAAACAATGGCTTCCTCACCTTCATGGGTACTTGTTGCTATCCAAACCGGCCGATGTGCAGCCCATTGTCGACGCAAAGTAACGGCTCTCACCGCAAGCTCAGGTGTCACTGAAATATCAAATTTTAAGCTACCAGTCACATTCAATTGAACTCGTCGTAACCCTAACTGAATAAAACGCTCACCATCTTCTTGATGCTGCGCCGCAACCATTGTGACATTACGCAGCATTCGCTTCACAAAACTACCTAATTTTTGATAACCCGCGGCCGAGCGTTCAGATAAGCGGGCATTAGCAATCACCAAAGGTATTTTACGGCGGTGAAGCTGATTTATCATATTCGGCCATAGTTCAGTTTCCATAATAATCACCAACTTTGGGTCAACTTGATTAAGGAAACGACGCATAGAGCCAGGAAGATCATAGGGAAGATAGACATGATAAACATCATCACCAAAAGCTGACACAACACGTTCTGAACCCGTAGGTGTCATCGTTGTTACTGTAATTGGCAATGAGGGGTAATGATGGCGTAGTGCACGAACTAAAGGCACTGCGGCAAGTGTTTCTCCGACCGAAACAGAGTGCAACAATATCCCACCTGACGCAACTTTGCCTGCACAGAAACCATAGCGTTCCCCCCAACGTTTACGATACGCGGGTGCTTTGCGGCCTCGCACTAATAGGCGAACCCAAATAAGAGGCTGAATGAGATAAAGGAGTACCTGATATAAACGCAATAACATTCGATCTGATTCACTTACCAAAATTGGCGCTATCTTAACACAAAGCTTTCGTGAAGGTGTGTAGAATATACACCTAAAAATAGCCTTAAAATTAGATAGTCTACTCTAAATAATTCAAGTTGTGGCTAAGTAGTACATGAATGAGTCACTAAAAGTATATGATGAGAGAATGGGTATAGTCACGATACTGTAAACAAAAGCGCCGCAGCCTAAAGTATGACGAGCAAAGCCATTCCTCAGTTGCAACAACACTCAATTGTCGATAATGTTGAGTCCATTCAGATGTTACTTAATCCAAACGGTTTACATTAAGTACTTACAAACGTTGAGATACCAACATTATGCAACATAAAGCTATCTACCCTGGCACCTTTGACCCCATCACATCAGGACATATTGATATTGTTTCACGTGCAGCAGCCATGTTCGATCATGTATTGCTGGCAATTGCCAATAGCCAGCGCAAAAGCCCTATGTTTACCCTTGAAGAACGCGTTGACCTTGCCCAACAGGTAACAGCACATTTAAGTAACGTTGAAGTCGTTGGTTTTTCAGAGTTGATGGCAAATTTCGCACAAAAGCACGATGCCAATATTCTTATTCGGGGAGTTCGCTCAGTCGCAGATTTTGAGTATGAGTGGCAACTCGCTAATATGAATCGCCACTTAGTCCCCAAATTGGAAACTGTATTTTTGCTTCCTTCACAAAACCTATCTTTTATTTCGTCATCATTGATAAAAGATGTTGCGCTTCATGACGGTGATGTTTCCTCATTTTTACCCCCCGTTGTTGAACGGGCGATGTTAAAAAAACTCAACAAGCTTTAAAACGCTATCTTTGGCAATTTGGGCAATAAAATGTACTGCGCTGGCCTTGTTTAATACTTAAGATTAATGTGCCACACATTAAGCAAGGCTCACCTTTTTTACCATAAACAAATAATTCTTGTGCAAAGTATCCCGGTTTACCATCTGATTGCAGAAAATCTTTTAATGTCGTACCCCCCTGCTCAATCGAACGCTGTAGGACTTTTTTGATTTGAGTGACTAACTCAATTGATTGTTCCAGTGTCAGAGTGTTGGTGATCTTCTCTGGCGAAATTCCTGTCGCAAATAAAGCTTCATTTGCATAAATATTGCCAACACCAACCACCACTTTGTTATCCATTAGCCAAGGCTTTATCGCAATTTTTCGTTTTGCTGCTTGCTCAAATAAATATTGGGCATTAAATTCATCCGAGAGTGGTTCTGGCCCTAAATGTGCAAGAACTGAGCTTGTTTCAAGATCTTCACACCATAGCCAAGCTCCAAAACGCCTCGGGTCGGTATACCTCAAAACTTTACCATCTTTCAAAACAAGATCGACGTGGTCGTGTTTTTCTTCGGGCAGTTCTTCTAGCAAAATACGCAAGCTACCAGACATACCTAAATGAATGATGATCCAACCTTTTTCCAATTCAAGCAGCAGATATTTAGCACGACGCTGTACACTGAGGATCTTTTCATCAGATAAACGTTTTATTTGTTCAGAAACAGGCCAACGCAAACGGCTATTGCGTACAATCGCATATTGAATTGAGTTTCCAACAAGATGAGGTTCTATTCCTCTACGACTGGTTTCGACCTCAGGTAGTTCTGGCATGAGTAGATCCCTCAGTAACAATTAATTTTATATATGCTAAATAATTCTAGATCCAACAAATCGCTAGGAACATAGAAAACACTGCGAGTTGCATGAGTGAACCTGATCACCATAGGTTAACCAGAAGCGCTGCAACTTGAAGTATGACGACTATAAATTAACAAAACTTAAACTAAAATATCGCTTTTTCCGCTAGGTCGCTGGACATCTTTCCATATGATAAATACAATCCTGATATAAGCAATATAAGATGTTATGTTTAACATGATAAAGATACTACTGGTATCTTATGGTTTCTAAAAAGAAATCATTAACGATAAAAATAGGAAAATTTGTGGATATTAAGAAAAACATTATTAGCCAAATCCCTTTTCTATTAGTATCACTGGTTATTTTGGGTATGTTCACTAATGATACTCAAGGTGTTCTCAATGTTTCCGCTGTATTACTCTTCATCATAACAATTGGTATTGCTATAAAAGAAAAAACAAACATTAAAAGTGATATTGTAAATCTAATAAAATCTAGAAAGGTTTTTTTCTTATTTAGTGGTTGGTGTTTACTCTGTATAGCCTTATTTACTTATTCAAGTTTTACTATAGAGGCATTTAAAGAGTTTTTTAATGACTGGCGATATGTGATAATTATTTCATTATTTTTATTTGTATTTAAGAATGATAGCTCAAAAAATATTAAAATAATAAGTTATGCCCTGATAGCGACATTAGCCTTTACCATTTTTATTAGCCCCATACTCAAACAGTTTAAAGATAGCAGCCTCCCCTTATTTATACAATTAAGGTACGGCTTTGCACATTATATGACTTTGCTTTTCCCATTTACCTTTAGTGCTGTATTTATATTTAAAAACGTACTAATGAAGCTAGCAATGTTTTTGCTGTCAATATTGGCATTTGTGTTTTTATTATATACGGGTAGCCGAGGTGGGGTTCTTGCCTTATTTGTAGAGTCTGTTTTAATTTTATTTATTTTTTCTAATACCATAAAATCATTTATCTTAAGTATTGCTATTTTCGCTATCAGTTGCTTGGTAATAACTACGGTCGCATATAATGAAATCCCTCAAGTTAAAAGAAAAATTGATCAGACTTTATATTCGAAAAATATTACCTCAAGCCGCGATAAAATTATCGCGACTCGATTACCTATTTTCATGAATAATAAAGAAATTTTTATTTTTGGTGCTGGTTACGGCTCGGTATCATACAACCAATATTTAAATGATAATAAGGCTGAAAGATTCTCCGGGGGCGGAGGATTTTCTAAGCGTAAAAATGAGTATGTACACAATAATGATGACCCATTCTTTTTAAACATTATTTATAATGTTGGCCTAGGTGGATTAGTTTTATTTTGTATAGCATTCTTTATAAATCAAAAAGATCTCTATCGAAGCATAAGAATGCAAAAAAGCATACTTAACGTAGGCATTTTTATATCATCAATTGGCTATTTTTTGGTTTATTGTCTTTTTGAATTTATCTTCCTAGATATCTTCTTTTTATACAATGTATTAGTGGCTCTATTGATAAATAAAAAATCATCAAAATAACAGCTTAGTATCACTAAACTGTTAAATATATCAGTGAGACATTTTCTTTATTAAGTATTCTGCCGTTGCAGTGAGAAAAGGTAAAATCTTCCAGTTTCTTCTTAGGTGAGATTTTTTCCGCGATAACTGCTTATAGCTATCCGCTTTAAGTAAAGGAATATTTTTCCACGGCGACTCTTGCCTTGCAGCTTCAAAAAACTGATATTCTTTATAAAATTTAGCCCACTCATGAAAAGGTTTCGTTAGGCCGACAAAATGAATAAAAATAACATCATCTGATATATTACTAATATCTCTTTTACTCGTAATATACCAATCTAAAGAAAACATAAAATTAAAATTTTCACTAATATTAATTAATTTATCATTAAGTAATATATTTAATGCATCCTGATCTGGGTGCGTAAATTCGTTATTTTTCACCAGCTCAATTACTCTGTTAGGTATATCATCCCTAACCATGCGTTGAACTGACATATATAAAAAACCAGAATTAAAGTATTTATGCATATCCATAGGCAGAAATTTCTTTTCACTACGGAATTTATCTTTTACTGCATACAGATAAGTATCTTCATTAAATTCTAACGTTTTTAAATATGAAAGATCACCTTTACAGATAATATCTGCATCCAAATAAAGTAATTTATCAATTGTTTGTGAAAGATAATCGATAATTACCAATCTAAAATAAATGGCGTGACTCCAAGCTTTGGACGGCAAAGGCAATCTCTTAAATTCTTTGTTATCAATCAGATAGATTGTGATTTTATGTTGAGTGTTAGCCACTAACTCATCAAAAAAACTTTGCTTCGTGATACTATCGACAAGAATATGGAAATGAAAATGCGTCTCTTTATTATTAAGAATGATTGAAGCGATCGACGTACCAACCCCATAGAGAAATTTATCGTCTACCCCATAGGCGATATGAAAGTATTCTTTATCACTCGTTATATCATCATTAATTTTTACCAGTGATTTGATAATTTCATGGGTCAACATTTTTCATCCTTCAATGACCAAAACCCCCCTAAAGAGTATAAGGTCTTTATTTTAAGAGTTAGTCTTTTTAAGATGACACTTCTTTACATCACATCATCTATCAAGCATTACTCTAATCTACTATCCTAAATTATATAACTTTTTGACAAAAAATATCACTATTGATTCAACTAAATAATAGATAACAGATCATTTTCAGAGCAATCAGAGAAAGTACACACGACTGCAACCAAACCTATTGATTTAAAGTGTATTGAAATAGAAAATATCTATTTATAATAACTCCCTTTACCCTCAATAATGTTACACTACATCAAGTAACTGAATTAGCGTCATTAAGTATTTTAATTTTTGCAAAAATAGATAAACACACATACCTGTAACATACAATATGTATGTCACATTTAAAAAAACCAGAAAGATACTTTATCAATAATTAAATTAAAATTCAGATACAAGTATTTAAAATTAAAATATTTCTCTTTCAGATAAATTATGAGCTTTCATCTTGAAAAAAAATATCCTACAATAATAATTGTATAAACTTAACTAAATCTGCTTGATAGGCTTGTAAAAACAGGTGGTTACATGATATTCGATGAAAAAAGTAATGTTACAGTTGTAATTACGAGCTGTGGCCGTTTTGATTTGTTAAAAAAAACATTATCATCTTTCGAAAAGTATAATTCTTATCCTATAAAAAAAGTTATCATAACAGAAGACTCAGGTGATAATGCTGTATATGATTCACTTCCCGAAAAATGGGCTCCCTATACCGAAATTATTCTTAATGAAAAAAAATTAGGACAAATAAAATCTATAGACTTAGCTTATAGCAAAGTTGATACAGACTATATTTTTCATTGTGAAGATGATTGGGAATTTTATCGTGATAATTTTATTGAAGATTCATTATGTTTATTAGAAAATGATGATAAATTATTACAAGTATGGCTACGTGATTATGATGACGATATAAAAAAATATTATTCTTTTATATCGATAGAAGATAATAAAAAATTTAATAATATCCAATTCTCAAGAATAAAAAGTACCCACTCTATGATGAGAGGCTTTAGCTTTAACCCCGGTATAAAAAGGTTAGCTGATTATCAAAAAATAGGTCAATATAATATCGGTAAGAGCTCTGACCTTACTGAAGGTGTTTTATCAATAGCCTATAGTATGTATGGTATGTATGTCGTTATATTGAAAAAAAGTGCGGTTAAACATATTGGCTGGGATAATCATATTCCTACTGATAAAGAGATTTTTAAAAAAAGTAAAAAAATAAAATATATTTCTGTTGGTTTTTTTAGCGGTGTTGTAATTACATCTGCTTTAATCTATCTTATGAAAAGCATATAGAATATATTTAAAAATTTTCAATAAGATGCATCATTTAATTATTTTAAATAATGTATCTTATTTAAAAATTAAATTATCATTTATGGTTTTTAAGTTTCATTATACAACACTTATATATTGAATATTTTTTTATAAAAATAAATAACATAATATATAAAACCTTTGATTTTTTTCCCTTGATATAGATTATGCTTCGCACAATAACGTAAATGGTTGCTATTCTTAGCTTTTAATAATGGAACTGTACTCCAAGGCGATGCTGCTCTTGCATCCGAAAAAGGCTTCGCAGTTTCATAAGTTGCCCATTCATGCCACGGTTTTGTCGGCCCAACATAATGAATAAAAACGGTATCGGTCTTAACCGGATAATAAAATTTTTCTTTTAATTCATAATTTAAACTAAATTGCGTATTATAAATACTATCTAGGTGAATAACTTTACCAGATAATAATATATTCAATACATCCTGATCAGGATAACTGATTTTATGACTTAAGTTGTCATCTAAAAGCAAGGCTATAGATCGATTTGTGACCTCATTCTCTTTCCAAGCAACTAAGTTCACATACATCACGCCGCTGTTAAAATAACCATTTGAAATATCAGGGTAACCTAAAGTATTCGCACGTTTTTGCCACCATTGCTCATCACGCTCTGTCGCAACAGCAGCAACTTTACCAGATAAATTTAACCGCATTAGCCCTTGAATTGAATTATTGCATACCACATCAGCATCAAGATAAAGCAATTCGTTGATTTTACCGATGAAGTACTCAGCAACAATAAATCTGAAGTAGATCGCATGCGTCCAATTTTTTGTAGTTGGCAGAGATTTAAGATTATATGCATCAATAATATAGATAGAAACCCTTGTATTATACTTGGTACAAATTTCATTAAATCTAGCTATATCATCATCATTAATTGAATCATCAATAAAAATATGAAAAGAAAAGTTAATATTTTGATTATGTATTAATAGCGAAGTAATAGATACACCACTGCCATACAAGAAATTCTGATCAATACCATATGCGACATGAAAATAGGATGATATATCTGAATCTGATACACCGAGTGAAATAACTCGCTTAATCATTTTATCAAATTCAACAATCATACAATTCCTCAAATATTTTTTTATCTATAGGCCACGACGTTTTGTGCGTTCTTGGATTTTTTCTGCTCTAACTGATGCTTTCGCTATCAACGCTTGCTCTGTACGAATAATCTCTCTTAATGATAAACCAAAATAGGTTTTCATAAAACGGAAGAGATCACGCGAAGTTAATCCTATATTCAAAGAAGAAAAATATAAACCAATCAGATCTTTATCTCGCCAACGAATTGGTACCTTATTTCTTAACTGTGCACGGTGCAAATCGATAACTGAAATTTTCAAATCTGATTCACTTCCCGTAAAAGGTAAATGAAGTAAGAAATGACAAATATAGCAATCCCTATGATTAATACCAATCGCATGCATCTTTTTCACCATATCAGCAACGCGGTGGATAATCATTTGTTTCGTCTTAAAATCAGGGGGAGTATTTAACCAATTAGCACAGTAATCTTCCAAACTAATTGTTGGCGTTAAGTCTCGAGTAATAATAAATGAGTGGCGCCGTAATGGATTGCAACCTTTTTGCCCATAGGCACGGCCATCCATGGTATCTACACCTGCATTCGCTAAACGATGGATTGCATTCCATTCTCTGTCAGCTCCAAGTACAGGCAAACGCAGTGAAAATAGGTTTTTTATTACTTCTTTTAGCGCCGTGCCATAATGGATTTTAATAAAGTAACTCTGCCCTTCTAGCTCAAAACGCAATGTTTTACGGCTTTCTAGTTGACGAAAAACTTCACCCTGTAAGTGCTCTGTTTCAATAAATGGATCTTTGTTTTTCCATAACTCACTAAAAGGCGTTTTAAGCTCAATCATCTAGAGCTCCTAAAATAATATCCGCTGCTTTTTCAGGCAGGCTATATAAATCTTCTGTATCAGCAAAATAACGTGCGTTCTCCGCCCAGTTGTTTAGCTGGGACGTATTTTGCAGACTTTCCGATAGGGCCGAATTTAATTTTTGCTGATCGAAGGGCTCATTGATAACAACACCACACCGCGCTTTAGTAATGAAAGGTGCGTAGCCACACACTTGTGTCACAATGATGGGTAAACCAGCCGTAATCGCTTCAAGTAGCACAATGCCCGCCGCTTCTTGATATGCAGGATGCATCAATATATCGGCAGCAGCCATTAATTCAGCAATATCATCACGTCCACTAAAAAATGATACTTGGTCGCCTATACCTAATTGCTCTGCTAGTTGTCGATATTTCGTGGGTTTATCCTGACCAACAACCATGAGTACCGTATTTTTCTTAACGGTATCCGGTAATGCTGCCATTGCTTTTATTGTGCGATCAACACCCTTTCGCTTAAAATCAGAGCCTACTTGCAACAAAAAATAAGCTGATTGTGATATTTGATTTTTTTCTCGGTAAATATGCTTAGCATTTGAAATTTGCTGATCATATTTCCTATCTTGCGCAATACCTGGAGGCAACATATAAAAACGCGATGTTTCTGTTGCATAGTGTTTTTTAAAATGTTCAATTTGGTGCGGTGTCAACATTAAAAGTTTGGTCGATTTCCCAACTTGAAACACGGCTTTTTCAAATAATGCGTAATGTTTATAACGCGGCGTTAATTTGTAAAAAAAACCTTTTTCGTTAGCAACTTTCTCCGCATAACACACATCAGCAGCATAATAAACGTCTAGGCCAGGCATCTTATTAAAGCCAATAATACGATCTACAGGATGAGATTTAAGATGCTCTTGCACCCACTGACAATACTGTGCGTTGCGTCCATGATTCGTTTTTGATGTCACTGGAACAATGATAATTTCAAACCCTGCGGGAGCATCACCACTCCAAGATTGCGTGTAAACTCGAATATCATGGCCTCGGTTTTGACACGCTAAAGCGATACGCAAGAAATCACGCTGTAAGCCACCAAAAGGAAAATATTTATACAGACAAAAGGCCAAAATCATATTAAAACCTTGCCATCATTGAGCGAATATTCATTGGCAACATATCCTCTGTCGCTTTAATAACATCAGAAGCAGGGATGATAGAAAGGTATTTTTTATTTCTATCAAGTTGCTCTCTTGGCGGCATAGGCTCATAGTCCCCAGCCCAAAATTGCACAACATTATCGCTCCATGGTCGCCAAAACACATTATTTGTTGCACCGAATAAACACACTATTGGCGTATTCACCGCAGCAGCAATATGCATAGGCGCAGAATCAACACCAATAAATAACGCTGCATGAGCAATCAATGCACCTAGTTCAGGGAAAGTGGTTTTTCCAGCTAATTCAATGATAGGCTTAGATTGGCAATGAGAAGCGATATTTTCTATACAATCAAGGTCTTCTTTTGCTGGGCCCGATGTCAAGACAACTTGATAACCACGTGCTTGCAATGCATCAATCACCTCAGAAAATTTTTCGTCATCCCAACATTTAAAAATTTGCCGAGCTGTCGGTTGAATAACAACATAACTGCTATGCACCCCTAAATCTAATAACCGTTGATCAATATTTTTCCAATCCTGCTCTGAATATGACATTGTTAGATGTGTTTTTGATTGAGTTATCTCTAACGGCTCAAGAACAGAGAGATTATTAAGAACAACATGTTCGCCATGAGGAACGACTAAGTGAGTAAAACTATTTCGCCAAAATTTTGAGTCGCGATGAGCGAAGTCATGTGAGATTTTAACTGGTGCGGGGATCGCTCGAACAAGTACCGATACCATCCATTGATCGGCTAAATTCACGATAAGGTCGTACTTATTTCGGCGCAATTTTCTCAGTAAACTTAAAAAATTACAGGCTTTACTCAACCCATTCGTTTTTTTGCCTTTCATGCCGTACAAAGCATGAATTTCCCTATTTTCTGATAAAATAGGGATCGTATCTTGATAAAGTAACACGTCAATCTCGGCATCAGGATAGTTTTGTTTTAATGTGCTGATAACCGGCGTCGTCAGTAACATATCCCCATGAAACCGCATCTTGATAACAAGAATTTTTTTAAACTGTTTTTTCACCAGACACTCTTAATTATATCTATACGCAAAATGACATAGTTCTTTGACAAAAACTAACACTATTAATTCAATTCATAGTGAATATGTTACTACTTTAGGAAGAATCGATATAGCGTTGAATGCCTATCTATATATTTTACTGATTTCTTACATAAAAAAACCCAGCCGAGGCTGGGTTTTTCACAAGAAAGCAGCAATTATTTAATTTTTGCTTCTTTGTAGATCACATGCTTACGAACAACTGGATCGAATTTTTTCATTTCCAGTTTTTCTGGCATTGTGCGCTTGTTCTTCGTAGTGGTATAGAAATGACCTGTACCTTCAGAAGAGACTAGCTTGATTTTCTCGCGAATACCTTTAGCCATTTTTTAGCTCCTTAGTACTTCTCACCACGGGTACGCAGTTCAGCAAGAACAGCATCAATACCCTTTTTATCGATAACACGCATACCTTTAGCAGATACACGCAGTGTTACGAAACGTTTCTCAGACTCAACCCAGAAACGGTGAGAGTGCAGGTTTGGCAAAAAACGACGCTTGGTCGCGTTTAATGCGTGTGAACGATTGTTACCGCTCATTGGACGCTTGCCAGTAACTTGGCAGACTCGTGACATGTCTATTCTCCAAAAATCTAATCAGCTCGAGCTTTTTTTGTTCTGGGTATGGCCGCCTCGTCAGGCTTAGGAGCCCATCTCAGCAAACTTTATGACTGAAAAGATTGTTATCATCTTAGTAAAAAATTTACTGAGATAGGCTCTTCTCGCCAAACCCAAGATCCTCAAAGGTGGCGTAGTATACGCTTTCATTCATTTTCACTCAAGCCCAATGCGGCAAAAGTTGTCATTTTTTAGTCAAAAAAATGATTTTACAGCCACCCTCGTTCAAGAAACGAAACACAATGTTTATGACCAACGACAAAATGGTCTAACAGAGTCAGCCCCATTAAAGCACAAGCATCTTTAATACGGAAAGTGACTTGCCTATCTGCTTCACTGGGTTCCGCATTCCCTGAAGGGTGATTATGTGCCAATATCACTGCACTTGCATTCATTTTCATTGCATAACGAATAATTTCACGAGGGTGTACTTCAACACGATTAATCGTTCCTTTGAATAACTCATCATGACAAATTATCTGGTGTTGATTATTCAATAGCAGTACCACAAAAACCTCTCGTTCCTGACCTGCAAATAGTTCCAGCAGCCTTTTTTTTAGAAAGTTTGGCTCGGATATCACATCTTCATATAAAAACTGCTTAGAAAAACAACGGCGAGCTAGCTCACTGATTGCCTGAAATTGCGAATATTTGCAAATCCCTACCCCCTTGCATTGCGTAATCCTCGAATAATCCGCTTGCAGGAGTAAATGTAATGAACCAAACTCATGCAATAAACGTTCGGCGAGTTGTAAAACAGGCTCTCCGAAGCTGCCTGTACGAAGAAAAATTGCTAATAATTCCACATCCGTCAATGCTGGTGCCCCATAGGCTAGCAGCTTTTCCCTTGGCTTTAAGTGTTCTTCATATTCCATAAGCAAACCCTTGCTGAGTTATTTTCACACACTTTTATATGTAGAAAATAATCACAACAATGTATCCTTTACTGATTTGCGTAGCGCTTCGCAAAAATAAAAGGGTGATGATATATACAGTGCTCTCAACAATATTTCTGATATGATAATATGCTCTTCACGATGATCGGATGGACAGAACAATGACGCAGCTATTAGGTAAAAAAATAGTTCTTGGTATGAGTGGCGGTATTGCTGCTTATAAAATTCCTGAGCTAACCCGCCGCCTACGTGATGAAGGGGCTATTGTTCGTGTAGTGATGACTGAAGGAGCAAAAGCATTTATTACACCTTTAACCCTACAAGCAGTGTCCGGCCACCCTGTCGCTGATGACTTGCTTGATCCAGCCGCTGAAGCTGCCATGGGCCACATTGAATTAGCGAAATGGGCTGATATTATTATTTTAGCACCAGCAACTGCGGACTTAATCGCACGTGTTGGAGCTGGAATGGCTAATGATTTGCTGACGACAATTTGTCTAGCATCTTCTGCACCTATCGCGGTTGTTCCAGCAATGAACCAACAAATGTATCGTGCTGCTGCCACTCAAGAAAATTTAATCATATTGAAACAACGCCAGTATATGATCTGGGGTCCTGATGAGGGTAGCCAAGCCTGCGGCGATATTGGCCCCGGAAGAATGATCGCCCCATTAGACATTGTGCGTTTTACCCGTGAATATTTTAATGCTAAATCTGATCTAACGAATTTAAAAATTATGATTACAGCAGGGCCAACTCGTGAAGATTTAGATCCTGTTCGTTTTATTAGTAATCATAGTTCTGGAAAAATGGGCTTTGCCATTGCCGAAGCGGCAAGCCAACGCGGCGCACAAGTGACTTTAATCGCTGGCCCCGTGAATTTACCTACACCTAAAGGCGTAACTCGTATTGATGTTATTAGTGCACTTAATATGTATGAGCAAGTACATAAAACAATCACTGAACAAGATATTTTTATTGGTTGTGCTGCCGTCGCTGATTATCGTTCAAAAACAATTGCTGAAAATAAAATTAAAAAACAAGGTGATGAGGTCATCATTACTCTCGTTAAAAACCCTGATATTGTTGCCAGCGTCGGCTATTTAACCGAACACCGCCCCTATGTTGTTGGGTTTGCTGCGGAAACTCAAAATGTGGAAGAATATGCACGCCAAAAACGCCTGCAAAAGAAATTAGACCTAATATGTGCGAATGATGTTTCCCTTGCAGATAATGGTTTTAATAGTGATAACAATGCGCTACATATATTCGACGCTTCTGGCGATGTACTGCTTCCCCACAATAACAAGCTGACATTAAGCCATTACTTACTTGACGAGATACTTCAACGTTATGAAAAAAATTGATCTGAAAATCCTTGATCCCCGTATCGGTAACGAGTTTCCTTTACCAACATATGCAACATCAGGTTCTGCTGGATTAGACCTACGTGCTTGCCTTGATGCTCCAATTGATTTAGCACCTGGCCAAACTGAGCTTATACCTACAGGACTCGCTATTCATATTGCTGATGAACAACTTGCGGCAGTTATTCTTCCTCGTTCAGGTTTAGGTCATAAACATGGCGTGGTACTTGGTAACTTAGTGGGTCTCATTGATTCAGACTACCAAGGCCAGTTAATGGTTTCCGTTTGGAATAGAGGAAATCAAACATTTACAATTGAGCCAGGAGAGCGTTTAGCACAAATGGTTTTCGTCCCTGTTGTACAAGCACAATTTAATATTGTTGATGACTTTGATGCAACAGAACGTGGTACCGGTGGATTTGGCCACTCAGGTCGCCAATAACAAATTGATATTACTGGTAATATTCAACCATTATTGATGTTGAAATAAAAATAAATCTACCAGTAAATTTAACTAAAAATGTGGATGGTGTGGTTGTGGTATTAGGGTTTTATCCCTCTTGAAGGAGTAAATCTATACTCTAGAATAACTCTTGATGCAGCTAAGTGACGAGTCAATTAGCTACTAGGAACATAAAAAACATGTAACTGGTACAAATAAACGTCGTCATTATCGCTTAACAAAATGTGCTGCAACTTGAAGTATTATGAGTGTATATATATAGAAACAGTATGTTTAGTGGTCAAAATTGAATGTTGTTTGGCAGTAATTGGAATTTACAAGGTAGAGTTTACCAAGTATCAACACCGAGTATCTTTATTACTCATTCTGCCAAATGCATAGATTTTTACCGCTTAATGTACTAAACGATTTATGTATACGATTTACATCCCTTTCACAACTATCACCCTGCTTTATCTTATACTTACCCTCGATTATATTTACTTAGGGTAAAATTTTAGATAATTTGTTGTGCTGTTTTAGCAGGGGTCTCATAAGACATGGCAGAAAAAGCGATAACAAAAAAACGCAACAGGCGTGAAGAGATATTACAATCTCTTGCATTAATGCTCGAAAGTAATGATGGTAGTCAGCGAATTACCACTGCAAAACTTGCAGCAAATGTTGGCGTATCCGAAGCTGCGTTGTATCGTCATTTTCCAAGTAAAACGAAAATGTTCGATAGCTTAATTGAGTTTATTGAGGATTCGCTCGTTTCACGTATTAATCTCATCTTAAATGATGAAAAAGATACGATCCTTAGAATTAAACTTATTTTAGTGCTTATCTTAGGCTTTTCAGAGAAAAATCCAGGCCTGACCAGGATCATGACAGGTCATGCTCTGATGTTTGAGCAAGATAGGCTTCAAGGTCGTATTAACCAATTATTTGAAAGAATTGAGTCACAATTACGGCAAGTATTAAAAGAAAAGAAAATACGCGACGGTCACGGCTTTACCCATGATGAATCACTTCTCGCAAGCCAATTACTGGCATTTTGTGAAGGGATGCTATCTCGTTTCGTGCGTTCAGAATTCCGTTATCGCCCAACAACTGAGTTTGAAGCTCGCTGGCCTTTAATTTTAGCTCAGCTACAATAGTGGTTTGAACGACTACTCACCCCGCCCATATTTGGGCGAGGGCTTTTTTCTTACCGCTAATTCAGTTTCTATCTTGCTGTGATCCCCAGTGATCTGGGCTCTAATTTAACAAGTTAAATACCATATTGTTCGCGATATACCATCATCGCACTTAAATGCTGCTGCATATCTGCGCGCTCCGTGAGATAGACGATTAAGTCACTCATTGTAATAATTGAATAGACTTTGCAGTGATAATCACGCTCGACCTCTTGCACCGCCGAGATTTCACCCTTCCCTTTTTCTTGGCGGTCAAGGCACAAAAGCACACCATTAAGTGTTGCATTTTGCTGCTTAATAATTTCCATTGACTCTCGAATTGCAGTTCCCGCGGTAATGACATCATCAACCACCACGACTTTTCCTTTTAATGGGCTTCCGACTAACGTACCGCCTTCGCCATGATCTTTCGCTTCTTTACGGTTAAAGCAGTATGGCATATCAATATCATGATGTTCAGCTAATGCGACCGCAGTTGTTGTCGCAATAGGAATACCTTTATACGCTGGCCCAAACAGGACATCACATTCAATCGCACTTTCCTTGAGAGCCTGCGCATAAAAACGACCAACGAGAGCTAGGTCACGCCCTGTGTTAAATAATCCTGCATTAAAAAAATAAGGACTTTTGCGGCCTGATTTCAGCGTAAACTCACCAAATTTAAGTACTTCTTTTTTCATGGCAAGTTCTATAAATTCGCGCTGATAAGCTTTCATGGGTCAATTCCTCAATAATTAACGTCAATATGTTTAAAACGATAAATCACACATCACTGATTGCTAATCACAAACAATCAGACATAAAAAAGGCGACTATTTCAGCCGCCTATTAAAAATAACTTTACTTCAACGCTTCTCGCTGAGCTTCGAAAATGGAATCTAGTCCCGTTTTAGCAAGCGCTAATAATGATAGTAGCTCTTCATGACTAAACGGCTCTCCTTCAGCCGTTCCTTGAACTTCAATCATACGACCATCGTCCATCATCACAACATTCATATCGGTTTCAGCCGCAGAATCTTCGACATACTCAAGGTCACACAACGCTTCGTTATTCACGATCCCAACAGAAACAGCTGCAACCATCGATTTCAATGGGCTTTTTACCAATTTACCTTGTTCAACCATTTTATTTAATGCATCAACCAAAGCGACACAAGCGCCTGAAATTGCAGCGGTACGCGTTCCACCATCAGCTTGGATCACATCACAATCTAATGTAATGGTATATTCACCTAACTTTTTAAGATCAACAGCTGCGCGTAAAGAACGAGCTATTAAACGTTGAATTTCCATGGTACGCCCTGTTTGCTTTCCTTTGGCTGCTTCACGTTGGTTACGTGAATTAGTCGCACGAGGTAACATACCATATTCTGCGGTGACCCAACCTTGACCTTGGCCTTTTAAAAAGCGAGGTACACCTTCTTCTACTGTTGCATTACATAACACCTTCGTGTCGCCAAACTCAATAAGAACAGAGCCTTCCGCATGCTTAGTATAGTTGCGTGAAATCTTAATTGGACGCATTTGGTCTGCCATTCTGTCTTCTGGACGCATGGTGTTATCTCCATTTTCAACTTAATTGTCGCGCATTATACGTGCTTAAAACGATAATGCCTATCATGACATCATGCATAGCGCTATAATCTTGTCATATCCATTTTTATAGGAACGAATTATGATCCGTAGTATGACCGCTTTTGCCCGCCGTGATATCAAGGGGGAATGGGGGAGTGCGGCCTGGGAGCTGCGTTCCGTTAATCAACGTTACCTAGAAACCTACATTCGTCTCCCTGAACAATTCCGAAGCCTAGAGCCAGTTATCCGTGAAAGGATCCGCTCTCGTCTCACTCGAGGTAAAGTCGAATGTAATCTGCGCTTTGAGTTAGATGGTGCAAATCGTGGTGAGTTGATCCTTAACGAAGAACTTGCACGCCAAATTATTAGTGCCGCTAATTGGGTGAAAAATTATAGTCACGAAGGTGAAATTAACCCATTAGAAATTTTGCGTTGGCCCGGTGTAATGTCCGCTGGCGAACAAGATTTAGATGCGATTAGTGAACAACTTTTATTAGGGCTTGATGAAACACTTGATGCCTTTATACAAAGCCGAGAAGCTGAAGGTGCTGCACTACATGCTTTAATTGAGCAACGTCTTGATGGTGTTCTCGTTGAAGTCGCTAAAGTTCGTCAACATATGCCTGAAATTTTGCAATGGCAACGCGAGCGCTTGCAAACTAAGTTAGAAGAAGCGGATATACAAGTCGATAGTAACCGTTTAGAGCAAGAACTGATCCTATTAGCGCAACGCGTTGATGTCGCTGAAGAACTTGATAGGCTCGAAGCTCATGTAAAAGAAACGCGTAATATCCTTAAAAAGAAAGATGCTAATGGCCGACGCCTTGATTTTATGATGCAAGAGTTCAACCGTGAATCTAATACGCTAGCCTCAAAATCAATTAATAGTGAAGTTACCAATTCGGCTGTTGAGCTGAAAGTGTTGATTGAACAAATGAGAGAGCAGATTCAAAATATTGAATAATGTTTTAGAATACTGAGGCCAGTGCAAAACTACTGGTCCTTACTCTTTCATTCTACGAGATGGCTTTTCAGCTCCATGCTATTGTATAATCTACGTTAATAAGATAGTCATCAATATGCAGTATCGCATTTTTAAAATTAACATTTTAGTTAAAAAAATAAACTTATGAATACTTTTATTATCAATCTACCAGAATGTACAGAACGTCGCATGGTGATGCAATCTCAACTAGAAAAAACCCATCTAAGTTATGAAATTATTAACGCAGTTAGAGGAACTGGCTTATCTAATAAAGAAATTCAATCATTAGTATATGATTACCCTAACTGTAAACTAACAAAAGGTGAGATAGGCTGTGCATTAAGTCATTTATCTGTCTATAAAATAATGATTGAAAAAAATATCAGTCACGCATTAGTTCTCGAAGATGATACAATTATCCCTGTAGATATCGCTGACACTTTGAATAAAATTAAAAAAATAGACAATCAAAAAAAGGCTAATGTATATCTATTAAGTCGCGTTCATAGCTATATAGAAAATAAGAAATTAAAGAGTAATATCTACTCAGCATATAATGCGCTAGGCACTCATGCTTACGTAATAAACAGAAAAGCAGCAGAAAATATGATTTTAGCTCAAACACCTATTTTCTATGAGGCAGATATGTGGTGGTATTTTAACCTTTTCAAATATATTAACCTTTATTGCTACATTCCTCATGTTATTGCTCTTAACGAACAAAGTAATAATGACTCCTCATTAGAATCAGAAAGATCGCAACTCGCAATTGACAGAGCCAGTTACAGACGTAAAATAAGAAATAAAAAAGCTAATTATCAATATCTTAGAGTAAAAAACCTTCTATTGAAAAAGTATTTTTTTAAAATAAAACCAGGTAAGTAGTTACAATTTTAACACTTGCTGAACATTCAAAGAATACTTTACTATAATTAGTAAAGTATATATTCTAGCCTGTAATTTAGAACAAACCTATTCCATAGGTGAATATTATGAGATAGGTTATAAATCATATAGGATTGGGTTATCATGACACATGCAGTACCTATTTTTATCATTTCACTTAAAAAAGATATTGAAAGAAGAAATGCTATTACACACGCATTATCAGCACAAAATTTATCTTGGGTAATCATTGATGCAGTTGAAGGAAGTCAGTTAAAAGATAGTTATCTTTCTTCATTGAATTATAAATATGGTGAACCATCTCATGCCAATGAGATCGCATGTAGTTTGAGCCATCAATCCACATATAAAAAAATCGTTGATAGTGATGCTGAGTGGGCAATTATTCTTGAAGACGACGCTATCATTGACACCCCCTTATCAGGTTTTATCGATGAATTAGAGAATGGTAAAACATCGCTACTAAAAAAAGACTATATCTATTTATTAGGTGGACAAGAAGGCCTAAATTCAAGAAAGCGACTGTCGCTCAGTTTCTTTAATAAAATTCAAATTGATAATGTGGTATTGAGAAAAGTAACTTATAAGCCAAGTAAGCTTTATCGAGCCTGCTGCTACTTAATTCATCGAGATGAATGCAAGAAATTAATTAACCTTTTTAATGAAACATATTATGTAGCCGACTCATGGGATCTTTTCTACAAATTAAATAAAGTAAAAGGGTACTTCTTAGCTGAAGTAATAAAACATCCAATAGTAAATATCGATAATAGTAATATTGAAAGATATCGGATTAATAAAAATAACCCTCGACGGAAAAAAGGATTTATCGAAAGTAAAATATCCTTATTTTTCTTACAAATACGACGTTTTTTTCGTTCATTAAAATATTAATCTAAGAGAAATTTCTGATACCTAAAGAAATCCATTATGCATGGGAGGGAAATAAATCCAAGCTTCAATTTGTTCTTGATTATATCGATATATGGAAAAAACATCTTCCTGACTATAAAGCTATAGAATGGAATAATAATTCTCTTGAAGAAATGAATAACCATCATATAAGATAATAAATTTAAAATTAAATCAGTATTTTCATCTAATTTAATTGTTTTTTTGCTTTATATCACTATAACGATATTTATTTTGATACTGACGTCGAAGTTACTAACAGCTTCGATCCGTTATTAAGCTTGGCATTCTTTAGTGGCTATGAAATATATAATGGCAAATGTTTACCTATAACTTCAGCAACGATGGGAGCCTCAAAAGGGTCAGATATCATTAAGGGCTTACTTGATGACTATGATAACGTACATTTTGAAATTGATGGTAAATTAAATTTAGAACCCAACACATTCAAAATTTCTCGTTTTTTTTCAAGTAAATTTGGCCTTAATCCTCCTTATGAAGGTTCACAAGAGTCATATTTAACAGAAAATGCTATTATTTATCCATCTTATTATTTTTGTAGCCCTGAAGATGGAAAAATAAACTACTCCATCCACCACTTCAGTGGTTCTTGGCTACCTTCACATAAAAGAAAAGATAAAATAAAAATATTTAATAAGCTAATTTTAAGTCGATTTAAAAAGAGTAGTGATAAAGGGGATTATCCATTAGTAAATAATGAAAAAATTTTACTGAAAATAAATCTTTCAAAAAAGACCTCTTATGTTCTTATCATAAAAAATAAATAGTGTTAATTCGATATGGTGTTTTCACAATTACATCATATCGAGCAATATTTAATAATGAACGTTAAATCAATCAATTGATTTAACGTTATGAAGAGCATGGAAAATAGTTTATCGATAAAATTTTCCATTGATTAGCCCTCCGCACTTTACTTTTGATAATGATAATTGTTATCGTTAGTTCAAGTTCAAAAGGGGTCTAAATATGAAAATCGTAAATCACCTGCTCTCCACAATAATCATTACTTTTGTTTCCTTCTCTGCGTTAGCAACAACATACCCAGTGACACTCACTGATATTGATGGCCAGAAAATTACCTTACAGCAAGAACCTAAACGGGTTGTCCTGCAAGATGGTAGGGATATTTTAACTCTTGCATTACTTGACAGAAATAATCCATTTAATCGTGTTGTCGCTTGGAACAATAACCTAAAAAAAACAGATCCAAAAACGGTCGAGTTACTAGGCCAAAAATGGCAAGCTGATATGCAAGAAATCCCTGATATGGGATTTAACGATAAAGGTGAAGTCAACACTGAACTGGTTATTGCTCAAAAGCCTGATGTACTTATTGCTCAGCTACGTGCCAAACCCGCTTTAGAAGGTTCAGGGGTAGTGAGTCGCCTAAAAGAAGCCAATATTCCTATCCTATATATTGATACTTTTTTACAGCCTGTAAAAAACACCACTGCAAGTATCGATATCCTTGGTCAAGCGCTAAATAAAGAAACAGAAGCTAAAGCCTATACTGATTTTTACCAAAGCCATTTGACTGCCGTTCAACAAACAACAGCAAAAATTAAACAACAGCCTCAAGTGTTTATTGAAGCCAAAGCGGGTGCCAATGGCAGTGATAGCTGCTGCTTTACCCATAACAATGCAGGCTGGGGCGGAATGGTCCAAGCAACTGGCGCTAAGAATATTGGTAGCCAATTTTTACCAGGAGCTTCAGGCACTGTATCTTTAGAGCAAGTGTTAACCTCCAAACCAGATGTTTATATTGTGACGGGCTCTCGTTGGATTAATAAAAACAGTATTGCTGCACCATTTGGTTATGGCGTAACGGAGAAAGAAAATCAAAGTGGTTTTGAAAGATTAGAAAATAGGGTCGGATTTAACCAAATTAGCGCCGTGAAAAATGGCCGATTATATGGTGTGTATCATAATTTTTATAATCACCCATACAATATTGTTGGCATCGAATACCTAGCAAAATTTATTTACCCAGAGCAATTTACCACTCTTAAACCTGAAGATACCTATAATCAAATTATTACCACATTTACAACAATTCCTGTCGCTGACGCTATTTGGGGATCTCAAGCAAAACATTAGCCATTATTTACTGGCTCTAATATATACTCTAAATAATTCGAGATGCAGATAGACGAGTCACATAGATTAAACTATGTGACTCGGTGAGCGTCGTGCGGTCACTTATACCTCAACGAAAAGCCCTACTATTTTCAGTATGACGAGTATATGAGAGCCAGTACTCACTTTATGCTTTAGCTACTGTCAGTTCGCCTTCTCTATTATGGTGATAATGGAAGGTGAAATAGAAAATAACAGCAAGCACCACAGTATAGGAAGCGAATACTAACCAAATAGTCTGCCAATCTTTCACCCCATCGACACTGAAATAATCAACCACTAAGCCACTTAAGATCGCGCCGAAATATGCCCCAACCCCATTAACCATGGTCATAAATAACCCCTGAGCACTGGCTCTCATGCGGTTATCGACTTCTTTTTCAATAAAAATAGATCCTGAAATATTAAAGAAATCAAAAGCACAACCATAGACAATCATCGACATAATCAAAAACATCAGACCGATTGCTGATGGATCACCAAAAGCAAAGAACCCAAACCTTAATGTCCAAGCTAACATACTCAGTAACATGACGGTTTTAATGCCATAACGTTTTAAAAAGAAAGGGATCGCCAAAATAAAACCAACTTCGGCCATTTGTGAAACAGACAGTAAAATCGAAGGATATTGAACAATTAGGCTATCGAGATAGAGAGGATCACGAGCAAAATCGTGTAGGAATGGGCTACCAAATGTATTGGTAATTTGTAAAACCGCGCCTAATAGCATGGCAAATAAAAAGAATACCGCCATGATCGGTTTTTTAAATAGGACTAACGCATCAAGGCCTAATTTACTCACCCAACTCGTTGAGATGGCTTTTTTATTCACAGCAATGTGTGGCAGTGTCAAAGAATACAACGCTAACAATAATGAACAACTTCCCGCAATATAGAGTTGCATGCTACTTAATTCAAATTTTAATAAACTGATGCTCCACATTGCAATGATAAAACCAACCGTTCCAAATACTCGTATAGGTGGAAAGTTTGCAACAGAATCTAATTGATATTGGCTGAGTGAGGAGTAGCTAATCGAGTTGGATAATGCAATAGTTGGCATAAAAGCCATCGCATTTATCAGCATTATCCAAAACATCAGTGTCGAATCCGTCACCGTTGCAGCATAGAATAACGAACCCGCACAGATAATATGACAAATCATATACAATCGATTTGCCGGAATGTATTTATCTGCAATAATTCCGATAATACCGGGCATCAGAATAGCGGCAACGCCTTTAGAGCTGTAAACCAGTCCAACTTCAGCACCAGAAAAATTTAGTGTTTTGATCATGTAGGCGCCGAGTGTGACTAACCAGCTTCCCCAGACAAAATACTGCAAAAATAACATAACTTTTAAGCGGGTTTTAATATTCATACGAAGCTCCATTGGGAGTGATAGCCCTTATACTTCAAGTTGCAATCTCACTATACTCGTCATACTTCAAGATGCAGGGTTGTTGACTGCCCCCAGCCAGCCGAGTCACATAGTTCATCTATGCTCCCGGTCTATCTTCACTTGTCGCCTATCTGCAACTCGAATTATTTAGAGTTCTTACTTTATTTGTTTTTATTTTCACTTCAGCAATAGCGACGCCAAATAGAATAATGGCAACACCAATAAACTGAATGAATTCAAGAGGTAGATGTAATACGGTTACAGATAATAATATGGTTACGGGCAACTGCATTGAACCTAAAATGGTCGCCAAGCTGGTTCCTATCAGAGGAGCCCCCTTAGCAAACATCCACATGCCAAAGAAGGATCCGAAAAAAGCAAGAGGTAGACCATAAGAGAAAAACAGTGCATTAAATGTAGTCAAATCTAACAAGAAGGTTGGAGGAACAACGATAGAGGTTAAAATAGCACCACCAGTGACCATAATGGCTGAACGCATCATAGGATCAGTGTTAACAGCAAGTGCTCCACTCACATAAACGCGTACCGCATTCGATAACGCAGCACATAGCCCTAAAGCAATCCCCAACCAATGAAATTGAATGCCTGATGTATTCAGTAGCCCAGTTGCAAACAGAGTTCCAATTAAAATCAATAACACAGAAATAATCGTCATTAGTGCAGGGAACTGCCTTGTCACAACAGCATTAATCGCTACCCCCATCCAAGTGAACTGTAAAAATAGCACGACGCCTAATGCAGGTGACAGATACTGTAATGATGCATAATACAGTAAGCCAGTTAATCCCGTTGTGGTTCCTGTTAGTAACATCAACATTGATTGCTTACGCGTCGGCCAGCTCAGTTTTTTCTTTCTAGCTACGGCTCCAGCGACAACAAATAACCATAGTAAAACAGCCCCTAAAACCGTTTGGCTGCCGATAACATCATTTAAAGAAAACCCAGCTTGATACGCCAAAACCACCAATGTTGATAAAATGCCATAGCTGCAAGCGCCCAGCGAAACTAAAATTAATCCCTTTAATTTCATTTTAATACCCACCCACATACTGCCTACGGCATTCTTTATATTAATTTGAGAAAAAGTTAGAAACGAGCAATCACACCAGTGACTAATTTCAGGAAAGTCGCTTTTACTTTTTCAGCGGTTTCAATAACCTCATCATGGCTTAGTGGTTGTTCTAAAATGCCACATGCCATGTTAGTCAGGCAGGAAATACCCACCGTTTTGATCTGTGAGTGATGAGCCACTAATGCCTCAGGCACTGTTGACATACCAACAGCATCAGCACCTAGTGTTCTGATCATGCGAATTTCTGCTGGTGTTTCGTATGTAGGGCCCGTCCACCATGCATACACGCCTTGGCGTAATGCAACGCCCTGCTCTTTAGCGACATCAAGAATGGTTTGGCGAAGTTCTTTGTTATAAACCTCACTCACATCTAAGAAACGAACACCTAATTCGGGATTATTTGGGCCCATTAATGGGTTGTTCGCTGTTAAATTGATATGATCGGTGATAACCATCAAGTCACCTGGATTGAAATCGGTATTCACCGCACCGCAGGCATTAGTGATAATCAATTTTTCAACGCCTAATGCCTTCATTAAACGCACAGGGAAGGTCACTTGTTCGAGAGAAAACCCTTCGTAGTAGTGGAAACGCCCTTTCATTGCCACAACATTTTTACCTGCGATAGTACCAATCACCAGCTCATTAGCGTGGCCAACCGCTTCCGATTTAGCGAAATGAGGGATCTCGCTATACGGAATATGAACCGCATTTTCTAAAGTATCTGCAAATGGGCCAAGGCCAGAGCCTAAAATAATACCCACAGTTGGTTTAATATCAGTACGCGTTTCAATAAAACGCAGGCTTTCTAAAATATCGTTCGTGTTGTGCATAATCGTCCCCAAAACTACTCGAATGATTGAATATATAGAGATTCGTCATACTTCAAATTGCAACGCTTGCCGTCAAAGTGTGGTGGCGATGCCGTGCTCACCAAGTCACATCGTTTATCTATGCACTTTGCCTACCTTCATTTACCGCCAACCTGCAACTCGAATTATTTAGAATATAAAAAGGTAATAAGGGGATAATAAAGTAATTTAAAAATCGAACAGCGATCTTAATCTCATTTTAAGAAAAAGTATTTGGGTATGATAGCTACCTAGAAGCAGCTCTTTTTACCTATACTCTAAAAATTAGAAATGTTGCTCAGCAACAGTGAGCGACATCACCGTACCTCAACGCAAGACATTGCAACTTGAAGTATGGTGAGAATAAATATGCTAATCTTTGACGCTGCACGTGTTGATAAAAGAAAGGTGATGGTTTGTTACTGACACTATTAAATGAATTTCGTACTTCGAAAAATTCAAAAACCCGCAAATTAAAAATGCTTTATCGGTTGATCCTCAATCATGGACCAATCCGAGCCGAAGCATTAGCCTCACTTGCCAGTATGAAACCAGCAACCTGCGCTAGACTTCTTGATGAGTTAAGTAAGAGCCAATTGATTTCGACCTCTGAACTCGGTGAATCAACCGGTGGGCGTAAACCAATACTATACAGTATCAACTCAGATGATGGTTATGTGGTTGGTATTGAAATGAGCGACCTCTACTCAACGATCATGTTGCTCAACCTAAAATTAGATATTTTAGGAATGATAAAAATAAAAAATGAGCATTTAGAGAGTGCGGAAAGCATGCTCGACAATCTGTTAATAAAACTTGATCAACTTCTTACCGAACACCAATTAACGACAGCAAAAATCTTAGGTATTGGTATTGCCATCGATCATATTTTAGAACGAGATAAAGTCGCCTTTAGCCAATATAACGCCAGAATAGTCAGTTTATTCAACTATATTGATAGCAAAGTTCCTTGTTTTGTCACTTTGGGCAGTGGTATTACATTCGCCGCCCTTGCAGAATATCGGCTGAGATATAATTCAGAAAGCCAACGTTTTTTATTTACGACCTGTGATACCGATATACGCAGCTGCACGATCATCAATAACACCTTTGCGCCTGCACCAATTAGTACAGCTCAAGCATTTGGTCACACAACGATTGATATTAAAGGACAACGATGTGAATGTGGCTCCTATGGCTGCTTAAAGCAATACAGTTCTCTATCCGCAATTAAATCTCGAGTGATCCAACAACTGCGTTTAGGTAAGCCTTCTCTAATTAATCAACTCACTAACAATGAGTCAGAAATCAATTACCACACCATATTCCAAGCCTTAGCACAGGAAGATCAATTATGTTTGGATGTATTAGCCGAGGCAGCTCACTATTATGGTATTGCCATCGCAAATGCCATTTTAACCTTACAGCCTGACGTTGTTGTTTGTGGAGGTACACTGACTCCCAAAAATCATTTTTTTGCGATGACAAAAAAAGCGATAGAAGAAAAAATGTCAGCCTTCCCGCATATTCAAACGCATATTTTTGCCGCGAACGACTCCTATGAAGTGGTGGCACAAGGCGCGGGGGGGATGGTTTTAGAGAACTACTTAGCGGATTAGCAATATCTGCAATCTAGTAAAATCAAAACTTAATTAAGTGATTAACACGAGTCAACAGCCCTGCAATTTGACGAATTACAAGTATAATTAAATTGTTTGTATAAGTAGGAGTAATAAATGCAATTTGAAACAATCCCCGTAGAAAAAATTTTAGCATTTAAACAAAAGCTTATCGAACACTCTCCGCTGATCCACTGCATGACCAACGACGTAGTGCAATCTTTCACCGCAAATATTTTACTAGCGATAGGCTGCTCGCCAGCAATGGTTATTGAACCCGAAGAAGCCGAACAGTTTGCTGCCATCGCTAATGGCTTACTGATTAATGTTGGTACCTTAACGACCGAACGCCAGATTGCCATGCGTTTAGCCGTACACAGTGCTATCAAAGCTCAAAAACCTTGGGTTTTAGATCCGGTAGCTGCGGGCGCATTGTCTTTCCGTACTCGTTTCTGTCATGAATTATTGGCTTTATCACCAACAGCTATTCGTGGTAATGCATCAGAAATCATGGCGTTAGCAGGCCTCAGCTCGGGGGGGCGGGGTGTTGATTCATTAGATACTACCAACGATGCCTTACCAGCCGCACAATCACTCGCTAATAGCGCACGAACCATAGTTGTAATTAGTGGTGAAGTTGATTATATCACTGATGGTAATAAAACGATTGCGGTCACTGGGGGCCATCCAATAATGACGCGAGTCGTTGGAACTGGCTGTGGGCTATCTGCTGTCGTCACAGCGAGTTGTGCGTTATCAGGGGATCAATTATACAATATTGCCAGCGCATGTGCGCTGATGAAGCAAGCAGGTGAGCAGGCCAAGCAAAATTGCCGAGGAACAGGGAGTTTTATTCCTGAGTTCCTTGATGCACTTTCTTACCCTAATTTATGATTGGCGGCAGTTATAGACGCGTTTTCTTTCCGCGCATTTTTCGTGACCAGTGACGGATCTGGTTACGTAGGGAGATAAATCGGTACACAACACTTTTTTTCTCGGGTTCGATCCCATAAAAACGTTTTAAAGCCACTAAATCATTTGCTTTGCATATAGCGAAGTTACCAAAGTCTGACAAATCTATAATTTTAAGGCCGCTTTCTGTCAGTACAAAATTACCCGCATGAATATCATTTGATGCAAGGCCATATGAATGCAACTTGTTAATTAATTTTGATATTTCCGTATAATAAGGTTTAATATCATTTATCTCAGAGAGTACCGTTCCCTCAACATACTCAGCGATAATCCATGTTTCTAGTGCCTCACGGAAGCGTATTTTTTCTGCAACGAAATAGATATCATTCGTGATCTGGCAACCTTGCTCCTGTGCGCGTACCAATCGATGAAATAAGCGTGAAAAGTAAGGACCTGAAATTACACGCATAATACGCTTTTCTAACCGTCTATCTCGTTCCTTTTCGCACTTGATAATATAGTGTTTATCATTCACCGTGATGCGTGCCACACTGCGCTCAACATTACCGCTATTGAGGATTTGTCCCGTTATTTTACCTTGAATATAATCATCAATAATCTGTGCAAAATCGATATCAATTTGCTTTTGATATACAAAATATCCATTTCTTTTTGTTGTTATAATTTTTTGCATTATTTAAGAAACCCATTATTGAAGTCATTCTAAGCAATACTAACAACTATCTCCTATGTTTTTTTAGCTATTACTTGCAAATCACTATTTTTGATAAAAATAGCATGATTTTTCAATAAAAAACCTCTTCGGGATATTTAGCGATAATTTTAAAAAACACATTACCTTTTAATTATAAAAATTAAAATATCAATAAGTTATATGCAAAATATATGATTGTGATGCTAGTTTTACAGGCAATAAACAGTCGCAATCCATGCGTAGTGAAATGCACATTGAGTTACCGAATTTAAATAATTTTATAATTAATAACTCTTTTTTATTTGATGACTACCAAGTTAAATAATGTGAAAAGGATAGTTTATTTAAAATTTAGAGGATTGAGGCGACATTTATCGCCTCAATATATTGACGTTATCGTCAGTTAATCATTACCAAATAGATCGCGAGTGTAGACTTTTTCTGCTACATCTTCGAGTTCAGGCACCATCCGGTTGGCTAAAATAATATCGCTATCGGCTTTGAATGCTTCAAGATCACGATACACTTTGGAGCGGAAGAATTCGTCCTCTTTAAGCACCGGCTCATACACAATCACTTCAATGCCTTTGGCTTTGATGCGTTTCATCACACCTTGTACCGCCGAGGCGCGGAAGTTATCTGAGCCCGCTTTCATCACTAAACGATATACCCCGACTTTACGTGGCGCTTTGGCAATAATCGCATCCGAAATAAAATCTTTACGGGTACGGTTAGATTCCACAATTGCATTAATGAGGTTATTCGGTACATCGTCATAGTTAGCCAGTAACTGCTTGGTGTCTTTCGGTAAGCAATAACCACCGTAACCAAATGAAGGGTTGTTATAATGGCTGCCAATACGTGGGTCTAAAGACACCCCTTCGATGATTTGACGTGCGTTCAAGCCACGGCTCTCGGCATAGGTATCTAATTCATTGAAATAGGCCACACGCATCGCTAAGTAAGTATTGGCAAATAATTTAATGGCTTCCGCTTCAGTGCCATCGGTAAACAGCACAGGGACATCTTTTTTGATAGCGCCTTCGAGCAGCAAATCCGCGAAGATTTCCGCTCGCTCAGAGCGTTCACCCACCACAATCCGTGATGGGTACAAGTTATCCCACAGCGCGCGGCCTTCACGTAAAAATTCAGGGGAGAAAATCACATTGGTGTAGCCAAACTCTTCACGCAGGCGCTCAGTAAAGCCAACAGGGATGGTGGATTTAACAATAATGGTGGCTGCTGGGTTGATTTTCTGCACATCATGAATGACTGATTCAACTGACTTGGTATTGAAGTAGTTGCTTTTCGGGTCATAGTCAGTCGGTGTGGCTACAATCACATACTGTGCGCCCGTATAGGCTTCAACAATATCTTGGGTTGCACGGAAATTGAGTGTTTTTTCACGCAAAAACTGTTCAATTTCGGTATCGATAATCGGCGATTGCTTATTGTTCAGCATTGCCACTTTTTCAGGCACGATGTCGACGGCCACCACTTCGTGGTTTTGTGACAGTAACATGGCGTTAGACAGACCCACATAGCCTGTACCTGCAATTGCTATTTTCAAAACTGACCTCTCAAATCCATCTTAGGACATTACAGGGAAATTGATGATACTTTACAGGCGGTAGTAGGATTGATACCAATCGACAAATGCCTGTACGCCCTGCTCAATAGAAACTTGTGGGCGATAACCGGTGACCTTAAATAGGTCTTCAGTGTCCGCCCAAGTGGTATACACATCCCCAGCCTGCATCGGTAAAAAGTTTTTAATCGCTTTTTTCCCTAATGATTTTTCAAGTGCAGCAATAAAGTCCGTCAATTTGACGGGCTGCCCATTCCCAATATTATATAAACGGTATGGCGCACTGCTTTGTGCAGGTGAAAGCGAACAGTTTTCTGGGTCTGCTTGTGGGATTATATCGGAAATACGGATGATCCCTTCCACGATATCATCAATAAAAGTGAAATCACGGCTGAGATTGCCGTTATTATAAACATCGATTGGCTCACCGGCTAAAATAGCTTTGGTAAATTTGAATAGTGCCATATCTGGACGACCCCACGGGCCATACACCGTGAAGAAGCGCAAACCGGTCGTCGGGAGCTGATACAAATGTGAATAGGAATGCGCCATCAATTCATTGGCTTTCTTCGTTGCCGCATACAATGAAACGGGATGGTCAGTAGGCATATCCGTACTAAATGGCGTTTGGTCAGTGATCCCATAGACTGAGCTGGAAGACGCATAAACTAAGTGCTTGATTTTCGCTTGTCGGCAGCCTTCTAAAATAGCAAGATGGCCATTAAGATTACTGTCTGCATAGGCAAACGGGTTTTGCAGTGAGTAACGCACGCCTGCCTGAGCAGCAAGATGGATCACGCTATCAAACCCTTCTTGAGTACACAGTACCACCACTTTTTCACGCTCAGTAATATCGAGAGGAATAAAGCGAAAATGCGGGTATTGCTCAAGGAGATGTAAACGAGATTGTTTAAGCCCCTGATCGTAATAAGCATTCATGTTGTCGATCCCAACAACTTCATGCCCACTCTCCAATAAACGCTGACATAGCCTAAAACCAATAAACCCTGCACTGCCAGTAACTAAGTATTTCATGTTAATTGTCTTCTAGCGTTGAGCGATTGGTGCAAGCTCACAACAAGCTGCACCTCAAATTATTTAGAGTACATATAGAGTCTCAGACCTATAAATGTAGCAATGGTTTTACTCACAGAGAAATAAAAAATGTGATTGTCGGAAAGTTAACATATTAGTGGGGTAATTGGCGTTAACATCGATTGATTAATTTCTTTTAATGTTGGAGCGCCAGCAGCGCCTTGCTTGCTAACAACGATCGCGGCCACATGGTTACCAAGGTCGACACAATCCTTCAATGGCAAACCTTGAGATAATCCTGCAATCAGACCCGCAGTATGTGCATCTCCAGCACCAATCGTATCGACAACAGAAACTTGATAGGCAGGAACAAAAATAGGTGAGCTATCGGGCTGACACAACCAAGCACCTTGGCTATCTAGGCGTAAAATTAAAGTAATACCCGTGCTACTTGCATAATCCGCAGAGAGTTGCACCAGTTCCCCTTCACCACAAAGAAAGCGTGCCTCATCACGATTAACGGTTAAAATCGTTCTATCGGTTGGCAACTGACGCAAAAAATTATGTGGGAGAGTGGCCAAGCGAGGCCCAAGATCTAAAACCAATGTTTGTGTTAAACAATCATTGAGTAACCACTGTTGGATAGCCTCCCCTTGCTGGCACCCTAACTCATAACCACTCGCATAGATAATACTATTAGGAGGGAGAGCAAATGATTGTAATTCAGTGCGATCCCACTGCTCTTCACAACCGGGTATTGAAATAAATGTTCTTTCACCACTCGCTTCGGCTAATGCAAAACACCAGCCATTATCTTGTGTTTCGCTGGTTAACCTAGGAGGAATGCCAAGCTCGGTGAGTGCTTGGCAGACACGTTGCCCCCATTGACCATTCCCCACTCGGATACCATTAATGACAGGGATCTGTAGGCGAGCTAAAGCACGTAGTACGTTAAAGGCACAGCCACCAATTTGCCAGCCATGATCACGGGCGATAATGTCCTCGCCACTGCGGGGCATTTTTGCAACACTCAGAACACGATCGCCCGCCGCCGCACCAATCACTACCGCAGTACGCATTAATGCTTCTCCACCGAACGACTAAACATCAGATATAAGCCGTACAATACAAAACTTAATACAAACGATAATAAAATAGACAAACTGGAGCCTTCAAAAATACCTGTCGCCCAAGGCCCTTTAATAAATTCATTATCACTAACTAATAGTCCTGCTAGTGCACCCAGTAACCAACATAATAGCGGCACCCAACGAATACCGGCATTCGACTGTCCAAATAATTGTTCAAACTCATAACCTTTATGACTACGCAACACCGCATAATCCAACATAAACACGGCTTCCCATGCAGCTAAAAACACGCCACAAAACAGCAGGAAGGCGATAAAGGAATTAATAAACTCTCCTGAGATAAACAATATATAGATAGCAACACCCATGACTAACACGGCATCCAATGCAACAGCATAGACTTGGCGAATTTTCACGCCAATAGTCAGTAAATTAAGGCTAGCAGAATAGAGGCTCAGTACTGCAATTGTGATGATCCCCGCCGTTGCAGTTAGCAGATAAGGAACTGACATCCAACTTGGTAACTCGGTACCAATTAATGCGATTGGATTTTCTGCGGAAGCTAGTTCAGGCAAACGCGCTGACAACAGAATACCTGTAAAGAGTAAAATAAATAATGGTAATGTCGCACCGAATGTTACGGCATTAAAAATAGCCGATTTTGATGAACGGTCGCTTTGATAACGGCTATAATCAGCTCCTGCAATTCCCCAGCCAATCCCTGTTCCCGCTGCGATAATCGACACCGCAGGTAAGAAGCCCGTTAACCAATCCCCCGAAGGCATTGATAAAACAGCACTCCAATCGGTTTGCCAAATAATATACAGTGCAGCAATTAAGGTCATGGTACCAAAAATACGGGTGATCCAACTTTGCATTACCACCACTGTCGCTTGGCCTAACAAGCTAATCGTGATGGCCAATCCACCGAATAGCACCATACAGACAACGGTTAAGGCAATCGAATCACTAAAGCCAAGTACTTGAAATAGGGCTTTAAGGGTTAATGTTCCCGTGATCATATTGATGGCTTCCCAGCCCATCAGTGTGATCCAACTAAAAAACGTGGGAGCAATATTTCCTGTTTTACCAAAAATGGTACGCGAAAGCGTCAGCGTCGAGGTACGACCTTTTTGCCCTGATAGGCTGATATAGCCAACTAATGCAAAGCTAGCAATACCAATTATTGTGGCGAGTAATGATTGAAAAAAGGAGAGACGAAAGGAAACAATAATTGCGCCATAAACAATACCAAGTATACCTATATTGGCTGCGGACCAAATCCAAAATAGCTCAAGCGGTGTTGCGGTACGTTCATGTTCAGGGACAATATCTATACCCGTATTTTCGATTTTCCAAGCTTCATTAGTTTGTGCATTGTCAGGTAGTGCACTCATTCAACTCTCCTTATTGACGTAAGGTGGCGAGTATCTCTGCGTAAGGATGGAAATCTATATTATTAGAATTATTAATCAATGCAATCCATTCTTTAGGAAAAGATTGAATACCTGACAAAGCTCCCGAAATCGCTCCAGCCATAGCCCCAATGGTGTCCGTGTCCCCCCCCAGGTTGGCACAATACTTCGCACACATGACAGGATCACCATTTGTAAGGTCAACTATGGCTAGAGCGCAGGGAATCGACTCTATCGTATCCATACCAGCACCGATAAAATCGTACAGCTCTTTGAGCGTTGCCTTAGGAGAGTATGATTTCAACTCACTTGCCTTCTGAAAAGCCAAGGTAATTCTTTGACCTAAAGAAGGGCTAAAGGTTGAGGCGTACAACAATTGCACCTCATCAGCGAGTATAGGGAGTTCTTTTTTAATTTGGGACCACGATGTTTGCTCGATAGCTCGGCTAATTGCCCAAGCAATAACAGTGGCGCCTGCAATCGCAATATCCGACTTATGTGTCGGAATACAAGCCGCTTCAACGGTTTTTATAAATTGATTGCGATCCGCAGTTGAAGCAACGCAGCCCACAGGCGCGATCCGCATTGCTGCACCATTAGTCACTCCATTCGACACAATTTCACTAATGGGTTCTCCAGCTTGGATAGCTAATAGAGACTGTTTTGAAGTTGGCCCAAAAATATTTTTCTCAAAGGCGTTAATGCGGTTTGCCCATGCCAAAATATTTTGTGCAATCACCTTCGGCTCTACCCTACCGTTACACGAGATAATCGCATCCATTAATGCTATTGCTTGATGAGTGTCATCTGTCACTTCACCGGCACGAAACCCGATGGCTGCGATATTTTCGTCTGGCCCTGGCAAAAAGTTATCTATCCAGCCGAAAAACTGTTGAACCTGGTCTTGACGCCACAGTTCAGAGGGCATACCCATGGCATCCCCTGTTGCCTGACCATATAAGCATCCAAGTATCGCGTTTTTAATGTCGGGTTTCAGCCCCATTTTTACTCCCACTACTACTTTCCTTAACAACATTAATTATATTAGCAGCAATTAAGTCCAATACCAGTCCAATAAATCAAAAAACAATGCCAATGTAAGTCCATTCGATGTTATTATGTATATTATCAACTCTGTTATAAACTTAATTTGTTGAAAGATTTATGGAAAAATACAATGCAAGCACGCTTTCTTAAATGGATAAAATCGCAGTTAGATCTCAATTCCACGATGCCCCTTTATCGCCAGTTACAACAAGCGATTGAATCTGCTATTGAGCATCAAATAGTGGATGCAGGGGACTTTTTACCTGCGGAGCGCCATCTTGCACAGCAACTCAATTTGTCGCGTGTGACTATTAGTAAAGCCATGCAGGCACTAGAAAAGAAAGGAGTTGTGATCCGCCAACAAGGCGTCGGAACACAAATCGCTAAATATTTAGGTTATTCATTATCACATGAAAGCGGTTTTACATCGCAAGTGATCAAAGCTGGCGGAACCGTCACTACTCAGTGGCTATTACGCACACTGACAGAAGCACCCGCAGACATTGCAGCAAAACTCGGCTTAGCTGTGGGGGCGCAAATTGCACAATTAAGGCGTATCCGTATCGCTAATGGCCAACCCGTCTCTTTTGAAAATAACTATATTCCATCTCAGTATTTGCCTGAACCTGCAAAATTGACTGATTCACTGTATGCCTTATGGGAGAGTCAGGGTATCACCTTTAGCCAAGTACAACATAAGGTTAAAGCAATCAGCTGCAATGAAGAACAAGCCAACTGGTTAAATTCAACGGTGGGTGCACCGCTATTATTTGTACGGCAAACCAGTACCAGTAAATCTGGGGTAATTATCGAATATAGCGAAATCATCTGTCGTGGTGATATCTATGAATTAGAATTTAATTCACCTTAAGCGTAATGTGATCTTATCCACGAACCAAGCCCCTATTTTGGATTAGTAACCTATAACGTTTTATTCTATGAGTGGACAGTTTTATTACTTTCAGAAATGAGGTCAATCATGCAAGTTTCCGCTCGTAACCAATTAACAGGTACTGTTAGCGCGATCAAAGAAGGTGCGGTAAATAATGAAGTGGTGTTATCTTTAGGTAATGGAGAAGAACTCACCACCGTAATTACACGCGAAAGCTGCAAAGCATTAGGCTTAGTGGTCGGCAAAGAAGCCATTGCGATTATTAAAGCCCCTTGGGTGGTACTGGCAAAACCCGATTGTGGCTTGCAATTTTCGGCGCGTAATCAATTCAATGGTAAGATTAGCAATATTGTCGAAGGCGCGGTCAACAGTACCGTTCACCTTGTTACTGACAAAGGCATTGAACTGACAGCCATTATCACCAATGAAAGCTTCCAAGACATGGCGTTAACTAAAGGTGTTGATATTACCGCACTGGTTAAAGCCTCAAGTGTGATCCTAGCCACACGTAAATAATCCATTCTATCTCACCAAACTACGCGCTCTCGTTGGCGTGTGGTTTTGTCACCATCGTATCGCGCGCCAACATTAAGTAATATGATACTATTTTAAAACATGGTGATGAATAAATAGGGATAAGATGGCGACGCTAAAAGATATCGCAACTGAAGCTGGAGTATCACTCAGTACTGTTTCACGGGTATTAAACGATGACCCCACGCTCAATGTGAAAGAAGAAACGAAACATCGTATTCTTGAAATTGCCGAAAAACTTGAATACAAATCAAGTGGTCAGCGTAAACAGCCTATTATCCCACTCACACAACACCACATATTGGTGCTATACAGCTATCAACAAGAAATGGAGATCAATGATCCCTATTACTTAGCGATACGCCATGGCATTGAGACACAATGTGAGCACCTTGGTATAGAACTAACCAATTGCTATAAAAACAACACCGTTCCTGATGCTAAAAATATTACAGGTATTTTAATTGTTAGCACACCAACAAAAGACATCTTAGACACTGCCGCAAAGATCAGCGACAACATCTGCCTGATTGATTTTAAAGATACCACCTCTCAATATGACTCTGTTGATGTGGATCTTGAACGTATCAGCAAAGAAATTATTAATTACTTTATCGAACAACAAATTGATCGTATTGGCTTTATTGGTGGGGCTGATGAATTTGATAAGGCTGATATCCGTGAAACCATATTTGTTGAATATGGCAAACTCAAAAAAGTGGTGTCATCACAGGATGTCTACCGTGGCGATTTTTCAAGTGCTTCCGGCTATGAACTAGCCAATAAAATGTTTAGTAAAGGCAACTATCCTAGAGCGTTGTTTGTCGCCTCTGACTCCATTGCCATTGGGGTATTACGGGCGATCCATGAACAAAACCTACGCATTCCTGAAGACATCACCTTAATTAGCATTAATGATATACCAACGGCGCGTTTTACTTTCCCTCCCCTATCAACGGTACGCATTCATTCAGAAATGATGGGAATTCAAGGTGTTAACCTACTTCTAGAACGCTCTCGTGATGGAAGAACGCTCCCTCTTCAGCTGTATATTCCAAGTACCTTGATCCTCCGCGGTACCACTAAATAAACACCATAGTAAAAATTTACTAAAACAAAAGCCAATCGAAGCCATCTTTGGATGGTTTCGAGCTAGTCTTGAAACGCTTACATTTTTAAGCCCATCCAGATCACATAATGAGCTCTCACTCCCCCTATTTCCGTGATCAAGTTAAAGAACCCTGCTCACCTCACTATATTTTAGTAAAACTTTTACTAAAATGATTTTAAATCACCCATCATAACGAATGATAATCAAAAAACATTTTTAATCACCAGGAGATATAACGTGAACAACTGGGAAAATTTCCTGCATTTACATGAAAATAGAATGCCACCCCGTGCCTATTTCTTTTCATATGATTCAATTCAACACGCAAAAACATTTCAACGTGCGCTTAGCAAACTCTTTATCTCATTAAGCGGACAATGGCAATTTCATTACTTCACCAACCCTTTATTAGTCCCTGAAACCTTCTATCACCAAGAAATGAATGATTGGGGAACGATTACGGTTCCTAATATGTGGCAGATGGAAGGACACGGCAAGCTACAATACACCGATGAGGGCTACCCATTCCCTATTGACGTGCCTTTTGTACCAAGTGATAACCCAACAGGCGCTTATCAGTGTACCTTTACCCTTGGTGAACATTGGGCTGAAAAGCAAATCATTATCAAATTTGATGGCGTCGAAGCCTATTTTGAAGTGTATGTGAACGGTCACTATGTGGGTTTTAGTAAAGGAAGCCGTTTAACCGCTGAATTTGATATTTCTCGCTTCGCTCAACAAGGGAAAAACTTGCTTGCAGTACGTGTGATGCAGTATGCCGATTCAACCTATATTGAAGATCAAGACATGTGGTGGATGGCAGGGATCTTCCGTGATGTTTACCTGATTGGTAAAGAAGCGGTTCATATCCAAGATCTGTTTGTGCGCACTGATTTTAGTGATGATTATCAACATGCAACGCTCTCTTGTGCCATTGATCTTGAAAATCTCTCAGCGCAATCTGTTTCAGGTTATCAGATTGAATATCAGCTATTCGATCAAGAGCAATTATTGATGGATGGCAAGATTGATGAGCTAAATATTCATCAAACACATTCCGTTAATTTTACGATTTCAATGGCAGATCCAATCCACTGGAACGCCGAAAACCCTCATCTTTACCACCTGTTTGTCAGTTTAAAAGATGAACAAGGCAACCTGCTCGAAGTGGTTCCACAGCGTGTAGGTGTACGTGATATCAAAGTGCGTAATGGCTTGTTTTACATTAATAACCGATATGTAATGCTTCACGGTGTTAATCGTCACGACAATGACCATTTGAAAAGCCGTGCAGTTGGCATGGATCGTGTCGAAAAAGACATCATTCTAATGAAACAGCACAATATCAATTCAGTCAGAACCGCTCATTACCCTAATGACCCGCGTTTTTACGAGTTATGCGATATATACGGCTTGTTTGTGATGGCAGAGACGGATGTTGAAACACACGGATTTGCTAATGTGGGCAATTTAAGCCGCATTACTGATGATCCTGAATGGGAAAGCGTGTTTGTTGACCGCGCAATACGCCATGTCCATGCGCAAAAAAACCACCCTTCGATCATTATGTGGTCATTAGGTAACGAATCGGGTTACGGTTGTAACATTCGCGCTATGTATCATGCGACCAAAGCGATTGATAATACACGCCTTGTGCATTACGAAGAGGATCGTGATGCAGAGGTCGTCGATGTCATTTCGACTATGTACACTCGAGCCCCGATGATGAATGAATTGGGGGAATATCCACATCATAAGCCACGAATTATCTGTGAATATGCACACGCCATGGGCAATGGTCCCGGTGGCTTAACTGAATATCAAAATGTTTTTTATCAACATGATAGCATTCAAGGCCACTATGTTTGGGAGTGGTGTGATCATGGCATTTTAGCTCAAGACGAACAAGGTCAGTCGTTCTACAAATACGGTGGAGACTTTGGCGATTATCCAAATAACTATAATTTCTGTATGGATGGCCTGATTTACCCCGACCAGACCCCAAGCCCTGGCCTCAAAGAATATAAACAGGTTATTGCCCCTGTTAAAGTCCATGCTATCGATGGGCAACCAAACCGCTTTACTGTTGAAAATAAACTGTGGTTTAGTGATCTCGATGATTACCGTTTAATTGTGGATATATGTGCAGAAGGTGAAAGGCTTTCAACACAGATTATTCAAATCACTGGCTTGCCGCCGAATAGTCGCCGCGATATTGAAGTCAATCTACCATCGCTCGATCAGCGTGAAACCTTTATCAATTTTAAAGTGGTTAAAAATAGCGCAACACGTTATAGCCAAGCGGATCATGAAATTGCGGTTTATCAGTTCCTATTGCAAGAAAATTCACGACCGACAACCCTATATCAAAATTTAAATTCAACACCGCTAATGCGCCAAGACAACCGCCTTGAAATGGTAATCTCGGGGCACGACTTTTCACTCACTTTTTCAAAAACCAATGGCAAATTAGTGTCATGGATCAGCCATGGTAAAGAGATAATCGCCACGGCACCTGAAATCAATTTCTTTAAGCCCATGATTGATAATCATAAACAAGAATATGAAGGCTTATGGCACCCTGCTCATTTACCTATTCTGCAAGAAAACTTTCGTTCTATCGAAGTCACTGAAGAAAATAGCAATATCAACATTACGGTGAAAAGTACTATCGCTCCACCCGTGTTTGATTTTGGGATGCGCTGTGAATATCGCTATCAAATTTCGCCTTCAGGACAATTAAATATTGAACTCAGCGGCGAACGTTATGGTGATTATCCGTATATGATCCCAGCTATTGGTTGTGATATTGGGCTGAACCGCCAATTTTCTCAGGTAAGCTACTATGGAAGAGGACCCGAAGAGAACTATCAGGACAGCCAACAAGCTAATTTGATTGATGTTTACCAAACCACCGTTGATCAAATGTTCCAAAACTATCCTTTCCCACAAAATAACGGCAACCGCCAGCACGTTCGTTGGTTTGCCATGACTGACCGCCATGGCACTGGATTATTGGTAAAACCTCAACAACCCATCAATTTTAGCGCTTGGTATTACACACGCCAAAACCTTCATCAAGCCCAACATACCAATGAGCTACAAGAAAGTGGCTATATCACACTGAATATAGACCACCAAGTCACTGGATTAGGCTCTAACTCATGGGGCAGTGAGGTATTGGATTCATACCGTACCTATCTCACTAACTTCCGATATGGGTTTACGTTAATGCCACTACAAACTGGCAATAGTCATGCTCAAACTTTAGCAAGTTATCAATTTGATCGTGATTTTTTTACCGCAACAACCATGAGCGAGGCATAAATTATGATCGTATTAAACAGTCTTGAACAATTCGGCCTCGTTTATCGTGACGGTCGTAAATGGAATCGTTGTATAGAGGCTATCAACAATATCAATCATATCCGAGAAGGCGTAGCACATTCTATTGGCGATTCTCTGGTATATCGCATCGCCAAAGGTCAAGACAAATCAATGCCTTTATTTGAGGGTAATCGCCGCTATTTTACTGTGCATTATTACCTTGATGGTGAAGAAACTATTGAAGTTGCAAGTAAATCGACTCTTAAGCCAAACGGCCATTACAGCGATGAAACCGACCGTGAGTTTTTTACTGGCAACGGAGAGAAGCATCATTTGAAGCAAGGTGAAATTGCTATCTTCGAAAATCATGAAGCCTACCGTATTCATGGTAATGACCAAGTGAAGAAAGTCGTGCTACGCGTCACCGTTGAAGATGGTTATATGCTAAACAAATAATCCATAACAAATCATAATAATAGCCCTGCATTGGAGGATCCTATGTCTGGATCATTACGTGGCACCATCGGCAAGTTTGCCTTGCTATCAATGACTTTTGCGGCTGTGTTTAACGTCCGCAATATCGTTAATAATAATATTGAGTTAGGGCTCAGTTCTGCGCCTATCTTCTTATTTGCAACCGTAGTTTATTTTATTCCATTCGTGTTTATTATCGCTGAATTTGTTTCAGCGAATAAAAACTCTGAATCAGGTATGTATGACTGGCTGAAGGGGCCTCTCGGCACTCGTGCGGCCTATATGGGTTCCTTCCTTTACTGGTTCGTTAACCTATTTTGGTTTGTTTCACTGCTACCCAACGTGATTGCCTATGCCTCTTATGCCATGTTGGGATACGAATACACCTTCCCACCCATTATCGTGTCGATAATTTCGATTGTGTTGTTCGCTATTACTACCCATATTTCAACTAAAGGCGCGAGCTGGTTAGGCAAAATCTCTGAATTCGTTGCCTATGGTGTTTTCTTACTCTTTGGTATTTATGTGCTTGGCGCATTGATGGCGCTGGGCGGTGATTACACCCCAGCTCAACCTATCACCCTCGAAGCAATGACACCAACGATTAATTGGGCAACGCTCGGTATCATGTGCTGGATTTTCCAAGCAGCGGGGGGGGCTGAGACGGCAGCAGCTTACTTAAACGACGTTAAAGGTGGACAAAAATCCTTTATTCGCGTCATCATTGCCGCCGGTATTATTATTGGCCTGATGTATGCCGTTGGGTCGCTGCTGGTTAACGTCTTTGTCGCACGTGAAAACCTGACTTATGCAGGCGGTATGGTTGAAATATTTACGGGTATGGCGCAATACTTTAACATTTCTGAAGCCTTGATGGGGCGTGCTGTCGGAATAGTGCTGTTTATCGCTATCTTTGGTTCCATGATGATGTGGACTTCTGCCCCAGTAAAAATCCACTTCTCAGAGATCCCCAAAGGGGTATATGGCCCAAAAACCACGGAACTGAATAAGCATGGCGTACCTGTACGTGCAGCATGGTGGCAATTTGCTTTTGTGTTCGTGATGTTAGTGATTAATGGTTTCGGCTCAGAATCAGTGCAAGAAATGATGAACACCGCCATTAATCTCACCGCTGGTACGGCTATGCTACCGCCAATCTTTATTATGATCGCCTACTTTGTGTTTCGTTTGAAACATGATGAAACCCCGCGTGAGTTTAGAATGGGTAACCGTATTGTCGGTATGGTAGTGGTATCCGTGTTGATTGTGATCTTTGTGGTCAGCATGACTGCCGCCGCTTTCCCTCCGGGTGTCGATCTTCTGAAGGCGTTCTTTATTAATGTGTTTATGACCGCGGTGTTCTCTGGATTGGCTTGGTGGTGGATCTCACGCTTTGAAGCCAAACAAAAACGTCAGACACTGCAATATGAGCATAAAGAGAGTTTGGTGAAGTAAGTTAGGTTTATTGATACGTTATATAAAAAATCTTCTATAAATGAACTGCCCCCAAAAAGTTGGACATCAACTTTTTGGGGGTTATAGCATGAATAATTGGATAAATAGCAATAATGTTTTTCTATTTCACAAACACAGAGAGATCTAAAGCACCATGATAGACACCGGGTTCAATATAGTTCTCGTCTTTGCATAAATTCCAATCAATGGTAAACTCACCACCATAGCTATTATATTTATAATCTAAATCAATATCGAATGTTTCACCGTTAAATAGAATATCGCCTTCATCATCACAATCATAACCTGTCTCGTTAATGATCCCTTCTATATAGAGCCCATTAGTTTCATAATCTTCATTTACTAAATAGAATTTATTGGTTTCATCTTCTATCAGTCCATTTTGCAATCGAACTGAGCCTAAAACCGTATTGCCAATTTGGCTATCACAATCGATTTCAACAGTAACTTGTTCTTTACCCACAAGCCCCGTATCTTCATCAGAAGCAACATAAAATTTCGGTGAAGTATTACCATTGACATCGATGGTGCAAGCGTCTAACACATTAATGTTAATAGAGCTAATTAAAATTTGAGACAGATTTCATTTAAAAATAATTAGAAAATAATTCTTTGCAGTAAGATTGTTAATTGTAATCAATATATACCACTCCTGATTTAGAATAATCACCAGGAATAACATTTCCAATATTTGTCACCACCGCCCATAATGAAGTACTTTCTGTTCTATCTTCACTTAAATTCCAATTCGATTTGGTATTTGAGTTATAATCATCAAACATCATTCGTATCGTTAATCCCCCCATTTTCATGTCATAAGGAGTTGCTCTTAAATTTACTGATGCATCTGCGTTGCAAATACCGTTAAGACGTGCCGAAGCATTAGCATTAGCGGCTGATTTTTGATCTACGGTTCCTAAATCTAATGTGTCATCATTAAGCCAAAAATCACAGACAGTATCCGGCTCTGGTGGTTCAATTGGTTCTGATGGTATAGGATAGCCTATACGCACAACATCTCCACATGATAATCCATAAATATCTGAATAAGGCAATACATTAGGGGATTGCCCAGCACCGTGCACATAAACTCTTCGCCCATTACCCGGCATTGTATACATACCAGATGGCCCATTTGATACATATACTTGAGCTGAAACATTTGGATTATTAAATTCTATTACAAAATCAGGTTCACCATCAGGTATCCCTATCCATTTTTCTTGAACGCCAACTCCACTAGGATAATTAGGAGAATATAATGCTCCATCATCTTTAGTTACATTACCTGTAATTCCTGGTTTCATAACGGTCCAGCCAATAAATGCTTCTCGCCGAGAAATATTTGGATCAAAATAACAGTCTCCATAAAAACTATTATCAATTGAAAACGTAATCGTTCCGTTATAAGAATAATTCAATGTTGAAACATTATAAGTATTACCATCCGGAGCAATTCCTTTCCAAATATTATTTGCATCTACAGCGGAAAATCCATTTGCATCCCCAACAATGCTCCCTCCAGTCACTTGTGTTGCTGTTGATGTAACCAAATTAAATACACCAGTTTGAGCCTTGTAAACAGCTTGAGAATAAATAGGTATTAAACCTAATAAAAACAATAATATTCTTAAAATTAATTTCATTGAATAAACTCTTACATATTAAAGATATGATTTGCTCTTAAGCGTTAGAAAGCATACTGATCTTTTGCTAACCAAAACGTAGCAAAAGATCCTTTATTCATAACTCAACGTATAGGTCATCACCGCAGTAAAATCCCCAGTCACTAAACTTTTATCCGCCAATGCCTCACGCTCACCTTGTACATAAGCCTTTAAGCGAATGGTCATATCGCCATCTCTCAGAGGTACAGCATAATCGGTTGTGCCATCAATCGGGATAGGACGACCGTCCAAATACTCCAAACCAATTCCTGCCCCTTTTGCTTCGCTGCCTGGGGTAAACATCAATAAACCTTCACTATTTACAGGCCCTGAAAATGAGGCTTTTACCGTACTGCCCAATGAGGTATCACAATCTTTTAACTCAAACGTAATTAAAAAACTCGATGTCCGCGTAAAACGATACAACGATTTGGTCGGTGTTACCCCCAAATAATACCAAGGGTTCTCTGTGCCGGGCTCGATAGTGCAAGGTAAAGCAATCAAAGTGCCCCCATAGTGGATAGTCGTTGACGTCTCCGCCATCACATTCCCTGAGATCAATCCACTCAATAAGGTCAATGCAATGCAGTTTAACTTTATTTTTTGCTTTTCCATTTCACTCACCTTAAGGGTAACGAATTTCTACCGTGCCCGTCGCATTAAACGGACCTTCTAATAAATCGATGCTGTCATCTTTAACTGGTACCGCAGACAAAGCGATCGTCTTTATACTTCCACTCGACATCACAATGGGAATATCATCATTATTTGGCGCGACAATTTCTCCTTTGTAATACAAGCGTATGCCAAGACCACGTATATCGGTTTGTACTGCATCACGATCAAATGGCGCATTCATTCCGTCATACCCCATATAAAGAGCGACGTTATTACCTAAATCTGAACCGCAAGTAATCGTGAGCGTGAAATCTTGCATATAGTTAATACCATCGATTTTAGTAATCCCCACCTCGTCAAAATCCACATAGATAGGATCATTGTCTCCTGTGATATCGCAAGGCGGGTTATCAATTAATGTACCGTGAAAGTTGACCTGTGTTGAGGCTTGTACAGGTGATACACCAATGATCATGACCCAACATAGAGCTGCCGTTAAATTTGCGCGTTGTCGTGTCATCATTCATACTCCACAGTCAATAAGGCCGTCGCATCAAATTCGCCATCATTTAACCCATCGTTTCCACTGGCTACAGGCACTACCGAGAGTCTGGGCTCACTGCCATAGATAAAAGGCACCCAACTATCGAATGAAAAAGGTTGACCATCTTGCTTCACCATTAACCCCAAATTACGCTCACCCGTTTGTAGTAATCGATAGCCACCTTTAGTAAAATTTGCCCCTACGTTATTTTCAAAACGTAGTCTTAATGGAGTACTGTTAGTCGCATCTTCACAGTCTAATGTATAAGGAATAGGCTGTTCATACGCAACACCATCAATGTTTTTAATGATCATGTCACCAAACTCTACTTCAATGGTTTGATTATCATTTACATCGCAAGTTTTAAGTTCAATCCGTACTTTTACTGTAAAATCTAATTGATCTGAACCTGCCAAACAACTTACTGGCAGCCATATCGCCCCCAGCAGCAGTGCTTTATAACCAGTGATCTTTTTTATACAAAACCCAATCATTGCTCCTCCTTACTCATACAACATTTCAAAGGAAATCAGGGCTGAGTAAGCACCTGGTTGCATCAATTGTGCTATACGCACTGGCGTCACGGTATAGGTCAATGTGGATTGTCCCGAAGGTAACAATACAGGGTTACTATCAAGACTGATGGGCAATGTATGACCCGCGGTATCATTCAACACTAGCCCCAAACCCTGCACACCATTGACTTTGATATAATTCGGTATAAAAGGTACTGTCGGGGCAATAAAACGGATTTTCACCGCCGGTTGGGTGCTGCTCCACGCGGTTTGCCCAGTTTGGACGTTTTCCAAGGCACTGTTCACTTCGATACAATCTTGCAGTTCAAGGTGAAACGCCGTTGCACGCCCTTTATCCCCCACGGCTTTCAGTTCCGCGGTTTCGGTATTGCCCAATTCAACCGCTTGATACGCCGAGGTCATCGCTAAACGGCACGGACTTT
>NZ_JAWUEH010000015.1:0-123439 GCF_033550225.1 Providencia sp. 2023EL-00965
GTGTTTGATGCTCAAAGAATGTTTTACTGTCGCCTGATTTCCGAAGAAACCAGATTACCTATTAGTTCATATGTATATGAATTAACGTGTTAGTCACTCTTCAAGACTTTAAAATCAAATATTTTTTGATAGTGTCTTGTGAGTGCCCACACAGATTGTCTGATAAATTGTTAAAGAGCGTTGCGACATTTTGATAATTTTTATCAATTAACTTCCTAGGATTTAATTACTTAGGTCGTTGTCGCGAGGTGTCGTATACTACGTTTTTCTATCAGAAAGTCAAGTAATTATTTTCAACCTTTTCTTTCTTTTTTCACCTCAACTGTCATCGGGGTTATTTTTCAAACCTCACCACCGGAGCGGCTTGCCGTGTCAGTGGATGCGCATTATAGGGAGTCAGAAAATTCTGGCAACCCCTTTTTTGCATTTTCTTTTCGTTAGCGTTTTTTTTCATCAAAATGGTGAAAAATCAGCTAAACCCAACGTGAAATTGATTATTTCAGCAGCAATTGCTCGCCTACTCACGTAATATAATCGCTTAGAGTTACGTATTGGGATTAATTATGGAATTTAGTGAGCAGCAAACTGCTTCGCAAAAAAACCTTTCTTATGTTATTGCAGAACAGCTTGGTCAATTGATACTCAAAGGCACTTATTCACCTAGTTCAATACTTCCTAATGAAGTAGAACTCGCTGATAAGTTTCAAGCTAGCCGGACAGCAATAAGAGAAGCCGTTAAAATTCTAGCGGCTAAAGGCATGTTATTAGCTCGTCCACGCATTGGAACACGAGTGATGCCTTCTTCACATTGGAACTTTTTGGATCAAGATCTACTTAAATGGTGGATTAATAGTGGCGAGCAATCCGTTGTTATTAAGCATTTCCATATTGTACGCCTCGCGATAGAGCCTCAAGCCTGTTATCTTGCTGCTCAAAATGCTACCGATGAACAAAAGCAATCGCTGAAATTATTAGCAAATGAAATGCAATTACTCGCAAAACAATTTGATAGACAGCATTGGATTGATGTTGATCACCGTTTTCATCTCGCCATTTATGAAGCTTGCGCAAATCCATTTTTACTTTCTTTTGCGAATTTGTTCCGTTCGGTTTATCAATTTTACTTTGATGCGATAACGGAGAATGATGTGATTGAAGTTGATATCCATAAACAGCTGGCCAATGCCATAATAAAATGTAATAGCGCCAAAGCGTTCGATCTTTGCTATAAGTTATTAACCATTACAGGGAAACAAACCTAACACGATAACTTCCATGTTTGCTTTAACTTTCTATTTAATAGGTTACCGATGTTAAAAACAGCCAAAAGCATGTCAGGTCTTCCATGGATTGCGGCAATGGCATTTTTCATGCAAGCCCTTGATGCAACCATTTTGAATACGGCTCTACCTGATATCGCCAAGAGTCTTCATCACTCGCCACTTGCTATGCAGTCAGCTATTGTGAGCTATACGTTAACTGTAGCACTGTTAATACCAGTAAGTGGCTGGTTTGCAGATCGATTTGGTACACGCCGTATTTTTATTATTGCCGTTTCCTTGTTTTCATTCGGCTCTCTTTTATGTGCATTATCACCATCACTCACATTCTTAGTCACATCGCGAGTTATTCAGGGTATTGGTGGTGCAATGATGATGCCTGTTGCACGTTTAGCGTTGATCCGTGCCTATCCGCGAAGTGAATTATTACCCATTTTAAATTTTGTCACCATTCCAGGCTTAGTTGGCCCAATACTCGGCCCTCTATTAGGTGGAATATTGGTAACCTATGCAACATGGCATTGGATTTTTATTATCAATATACCAATAGGTGTATTAGGAATTTTATACGCGTTAAAATCCATGCCTGATTTTAAAATGCCAAAACGTAAATTTGATGTCCTTGGATTTATCTTATTCGGCTTTGGTTTAGTCATGCTATCGGTGAGCTTAGATTTATTTAGTGATGCTTCACTTTCTAACTATGTCCCTACATCCCTTGTTCTTGGCGGCTTTTTTTGTTTGTTCCTATATATTTTCCATGCAAGACGCATTAAGCATGCCATCATTCCATTAAATTTATTTAAAACGCGCACTTTTAGTATAGGTATCAGTGGCAATATAGCGACTCGCTTAGGAACAGGCAGTATTCCTTTTCTAATGCCACTCATGTTACAGGTTGGTTTTGGCTACGAAGCTGTTATTGCCGGTATGATGATGGCACCAATGGCGATTGGTTCGATTATTGCGAAGTCTTCGGTCACAGGCATACTCACTAAATTTGGCTATCGTAATACGTTATTTACTGTAACTGTGATTATCGGTTTTATGATAGCTCAGTTTTCCTTGCAATCACCGAGTATGTCCATTTATTTATTGGTGCTACCTTTGTTTGTGCTTGGTATGGTGATGTCGACTCAATTTACGGCCATGAATACTATCTGTTTAGCTGATTTAACCGATAATAACGCCAGTGCTGGTAATAGTATGTTGGCCGTTACTCAACAGTTATCAATCAGTTTCGGTATCGCAGTCAGTGCGGCAATATTGAGCTTTTATGAAGGCAAACCCGGTGGGAATACGGTTGATAATTTCCATTACACCTTTATCACTATTGGCGTTATTACCTTACTTTCTGCATTTGTCTTTTTATTGTTAAAGAAAAATGATGGGCAAAATCTAATAAAAAGTAAGGCTAAACAAGCAGCCGATAAAAGCTAACGATATTTAACCGATTGGCGCTCAATCAATTTGGGCGTCAATACTAAAACATTTGCAGAAGCTTCAGGGTTATCCATCCTAAAAATAAGCTGATTAACGGCTAATTTACCAAGTTCATCTTTCGGTTGATGGATTGTCGTTAATGGCGGGATCATATACGGTGATAAATCGATATCATCATAGCCAATAATTGAAATATCATCAGGGACTTTTAACCCTTGGCGAAATACCGCCTGATAGGCTCCCACTGCCATTGCGTCATTACCCGCAAAAATCGCTTTTGGTGGGTTAGCAAGCTCTAACAGCTTATTCATTGACTCAAAACCACCAGCAAACTCGAAGTCACTAAAAATAATATATTCATCAGGGATAGATAGCGAAGCTTGTTTCATCGCGGCTAGAAACCCTTGAAAACGTGCTTGAGCTGGTGATTTATCTTGTGGGCCAGCGATACAAGCTATTTGAGTGAAACCCGCTTCAATCAAATAACGCGTAGCCATTTCGCCACCAAGAAAGGAGTTATCTTGAATAATATCACCTCCAGATTCGAAAGGTGACCAATCCATCATCACGGTAGGTACTGATGGATAGCGTGAAAGGACTTCTTTTGATGGTCCTTGAGCCTCTGTACACATGATCAATAAGCCATCAACCCGCTTTTGTAATAAGGTTTCTAAGCTGTGATTCATCCGTTGAAGATCGCCTTCTGTGTTACACAAGATCAAGCTATAACCTAATTCATAGCAACTGCGTTCTACACCACGTACCACTTCGGCATAGAAGGGATTATTACTTGTTGTCAGTAGCATCCCAATCGTATTAGTGCGATTCATTTTTAAGCTGCGGGCAAGCGCTGACGGCGCATAATTTAGCTGCTCGATTGCATTTTTTACCCGCAATGTCACGCTTTCGCTAACATAACGATTTTGATTGATGACATGAGAAACTGTGGATGTTGATACACCTGCAAGGCGCGCAACATCTTTCATTGTTGCCACAAGCTATTCCTGTTGAGTTAAAAAGGTATCAATTTCATTGCGCCATGGCACAGAAGGCTGAGCACCTGCGCGAGTTACCGCAATAGCAGCGGCTGCATGGGCAAAACGAACTGCTTGTGTATCATTTTTTCCCTCAAGCAATGCCGTCACATAAGCCCCATTAAAGGTATCTCCAGCTGCAATAGTATCGACGGCTTTGACTTTAAATCCAGCAATAATTTTGCCTAATTTACCTTTTTCACTAAACCACACACCTCTAGCGCCTAATGTGATTATCACTTTACTAATACCTTTATCATGCAAGGCTTGAGCCGCAGCTTGAGCACCATGATCATCATTAACAGCAATACCTGTTAAATGCTCTGCTTCCGTTTCATTTGGCGTAATAATATCAACCAGTGCAAGCAATGAATCAGGAAGCGCTTGAGCCGGAGCAGGGTTTAATATTACTTTAGTATTATTTTTTTGTGCGATCTCAGCGGCTAGTTGTACTGCCTCAATTGGCGATTCTAATTGCATAAGAACAGCATCAGCATCAATGATTTTTTGTTGGTAGTGATTAACCCGCTCAGTTGTTAAATGTGCATTTGCACCTGCATGGATACCAATAACGTTTTCACCTTGCTGATTGACAAATATCAGCGCAACACCTGTCGTTTCATTTTTAACAGCATCAATACATTCAATATGTATGCTATCTGTTTCCAGTTGTTTTTTAATATTTTGCCCAATGCTGTCGTCACCAACACAAGCAATAAATGTTATATCCGCACCACTTCGACCAGCAGCAACAGCCTGATTAGCACCTTTACCACCAAATGCAACTTGGTAATGATTTCCCCTAACAGTTTCACCGGGTTGGGGAAATTGCTCAATATTCAAAATATGATCAGCATTGATACTACCTAAAACAACAAGTTTAGCAGTGCCCATAACATCAAGTTCCTTGTATTCTTTTTTAATTCAATCAGCAGAGCAAACCGCCGTTAATTACAACGGCGGTTTTTTAAGTTTTATTTTTTTACAACCAATTCCAATTCAACAGGAACGGTTGGCTCTACTTTTTCACCTTTTAGGATCTTATCGGCGATTTGCACACCTACAATACCGATTTGATCAGGACGTTGTGCAATAGTGGCCCCTAATTTACCGCCTTCAACTGCTTTAATACCATCATTGGTACCATCAAAACCAACCACTAATACATCATCACGACCCGCGGTTTGTAACGCTCTTAATGCCCCTAAAGCCATTTCATCATTTTGAGCAAAAACAGCCTGCACAGCAGGATGCGCTGTCAGTAGGTTTTGCATCACGTTCAAGCCTTTTGTTCTATCAAAATCAGCTGGTTGGCTTGCTAGCACATTGAATTTATGTTCTTTAGCCCCTGTATTGAAGCCTTCACCACGTTCACGTGCTGCTGAGGTACCTGTAATACCTTCTAGTTGAATAACTTTGGCATCATTACCGGTTTTTTGTGCAATAAAGTCAGCAGCCATTTTACCGCCCATGCGGTTATCAGATGCGACATGGCTAACCACTTCCCCTTTATTCGCAGCACGATCAAGTGTGATCACAGGGATTTTTGCTTTATTTGCCATAATAATGGCATTACCAACCGCATCTGAATCCGTTGGGTTAATCAACATCAGTTTAGTGCCACGAACGGTTAAATCCTGAACGTTAGCTAACTCCTTCGCTGGATTATCCTGTGAATCCAGTACAATCAATTCATAACCAAGTTTATCAGCTTCTTTTTGGGCGCTGTCTTTCATAGTTACAAAGAATGGGTTATTCAGCGTTGAAATCACTAACGCAATACTCTCTTTTGCCATTGCATTAACACTAACAGTTGCGGTTAACGCCATTACTGATAATAAGGTTGCTAACTTTTTCATTTTCATAATCAGATTCCTGTAGGGTATTATTTTTTGTTATCAACGAGTACGGCAAGCAGAATTACGACGGCTTTTACAATCATTTGATAGTTGGACGATATGCCTAATAAGTTTAGGCCATTGTTTAAGAAACCTAAGATCAGCGCACCAATTAAAGTTCCCACAATGCGGCCTTTACCACCAGCAAGACTTGTGCCCCCAAGCACAACCGCTGCAATTGCATCGAGCTCATAGCCATTTCCAGCCATCGGCTGCGCAGAAGAGAGACGAGCAACTTCAATTACACTCGCTAATGCTGCTAATAGGCCACAAAGGGAGTAAACAATAATTTTAATGCGGTCAACATTGATACCGGATAAGCGAGTAGCTGATTCATTACCACCTAGGGCATAAATATAACGACCTAAACGAGTGTGGTGTAATAAATACCATGCTGCGGCAAAGACAATGATCATCAGCCAAATTGGCGTTGGAATACCTAATGGACGGCCAATACCAAACCAACCAAATAAATCGGCATTATCACTAAATCCTGTATTGATTGGGCTACCATCCGTATAAACCCGAGTAACACCACGCAGTAATAACATCATTACCAAAGTGGCAATGAAAGCTTGTACCTTACCTTTTGCAACGATCACCCCTGTACATGCCCCAATTGCAGCACCAAGCGCAAGTGCACCAGCGACAGCAACAAAAGCATTAACATCCGCTCCAACCATTGAAGCAGCAACAGCACCTGTTAGTGCCAGCAATGATCCAACCGATAAGTCGATCCCTGAAGTCAAAATAACCAATGTCATACCAACTGCCATGATCGCATTGACTGAAGTCTGCTGTAGAATATTAAACAGGTTATTAAGGGTAAAAAAATTGGGGCTAAGTGATGAAACAATGGCAATTAATACTAATAAAGCAATAAGCGATTTTTGCTCCATTAACCATTCTTTGCTGAACCAGCGTTTTGATGTTGTGTTATTCGATGTCATGCTGATAACTCCTGAGCTGATCCGTAACTTTTCCCAACAGCCGCTGCCATGAGAACTTCTTGTGTCGCTTGTTTAGCTGAAAATTCACCACTGATATGCCCTTCGTGCATAACAAGAATGCGGTCACTCATTCCAATCACTTCTGGCATTTCAGAAGAGACTAAAATGATACTCAGCCCTTCTTTCTTAAACTGGTTAATTAACTGATAGATTTCTTTTTTTGCGCCAACATCCACGCCACGTGTTGGCTCATCTAAAATCAACACTTTAGGTCTGGTCATCAAACCTCTAGCAATAGCCACTTTTTGCTGATTACCACCTGATAAGTTGCCGATGATTTGATCCATAGATGGTGTTTTAATATTAAATAGACGGATAAAATCGCCGACAGTTTGCTGTTCTTCTTTATGATTAAGATTTCCACCAGCACGGCTAAAATAACGTAACGCAGTTAAAGACATGTTTTCTTTTACTGACATACCAAGCACTAAACCATCACGTTTACGATCTTCAGAGATATAAACAATACCGTTATTTAATCCGTCTTGAGGGGTTTTTAAGGAAAGCGTTTTACCTTCTAGGCGTATATCACCTGATTTTTTGGGTGAGGCACCATAGATAATCTTCATTAGTTCAGTGCGCCCAGCCCCCATAAGTCCTGAAACGCCTAAAATCTCACCACTGCGTAGAGAGAAATTGGCATGTTCTACACCCACGCCTGATAAATTTTCAACTTGTAAACGCACCTCACCAACAGGAATATCAATGCGTGGATATTGGTCTTCTAATTTACGACCAACCATCATTTCGATTAATGTTTCTTCTTCTAATTCATTCACTGATTTCTCACCAATGAATTGCCCATCCCTGAAAACCGTCACATCATCACAAATTTCAAAGATCTCTTTTAAACGATGAGAGATATAAACAATGCCACGACCTTGTGTTTTAAGTTCTTCAATAACACGGAATAATGAAGCGGTTTCAGTATCTGTTAATGCATCCGTTGGCTCATCCATAATAATAACTTGGGATTCAAAGCTTAATACTTTCGCTATCTCAACCATTTGCTGCTCACCAATAGAGAGTTCAGCGATCAGCTGGTGGCTGTCATAATCAAGATTAAGGCGTTTTAGGAGCTTATCGGACTCACTAAACATCGTTTTCCAATCAATTTTGCCAAATCTATTCACAAATTCACGGCCGAGAAAAATATTTTCAGCAATGGTGAGTTCAGGAATTAGATTCAGTTCTTGATGGATGATACCAATACCAGCTTCTTGTGAATTCTTAGGACCATGGAAGACTACTTCTTTACCTAAATAACGGATAGCGCCGGCATCTTTACTGTAGATCCCTGTTAATACTTTCATCATGGTGGATTTACCCGCACCATTTTCCCCAACAAGAGCCATCACTTTCCCGGGGTAAACTTTAAGAGCGGCTCCATTTAGCGCTTTTACACCCGGAAAAGATTTATCAATACCGATAAGTTCTAATAAAGGTTGCATATACACCTCAGAAAGTCACACCAGAACAGAGAATTACATTGGCAAAAGGTGAACATTCCCCTGTTCTAATAACGGCTTTACTGTCGCGTGTTAGCTGTTTAAAGCTTTCATGGCTACAATATTCCACCTCTATAGCTTTTCCTTGAGTTAGCTCTAACGCTTTTAAATGTGTCAATATTGCCTGTTCCATCTGAGGATTAATGGTCGTAATTTCCCCTGCCAAAATCACTTTTTCTATCTGCATTTCCTGCGTTACCACATTCAATACAGACATAAAATCAGGTAAACCATGGGTGACTGCTAGATCTATTCGCTCAACTTGCTGAGGGATAGGCAGCCCAGCATCAGCAATAGTGATATGGTCTGTATGGCCTAACTTAGCAATCACTGACGTAATATTAGAATTAAGCAATATACCTTTCTTCATTGTTCCCGCCATTTCCTTGTTAGCGAAACGTTTCGCTAAACTTAATCATAGATAAAAAATTGAACAACTCAATCTTATTACGCAAGATTTGTGATCGTTATCGAAACGTTTCGTTGACAAAAAAAAGTACTAAAAAAATGAATGTATTGAATTAATTAAGGCTGAATCGTTTTTGTGATTAAATTAGAAGTATAGCTAAGCATTCAATATGTAAATTGCTTGGAATATAGATAAATATGCAACTAGAACGAGTAAATGAAGCCAGCAATGCTGTGATTTGAAATATGACGAACATATTAGCAATCAAAGAAAAATGACAAAATACGTTGCACTATTTGTCTTAAGATCGCTAACCTAGGGAATATATTGCCTAAGTAATAATTAAAAGCATCAAGGAAAAAACATGCAGCTAGCGGAACGAATTGCCCAACTTAGCAACTATCTTGAAAGTGGCTTATATGAACGCCAACATGCGATCCGTTTATGCCTACTTGCAACGTTAAGTGGAGAAAGCGTTTTTCTTTTAGGGCCTCCAGGTATCGCTAAAAGCTTAATTGCACGCCGCATGAAGTATGCATTCCGTCATGCTAATGCATTTGAATATTTAATGACCCGATTTTCCACACCGGAAGAGATCTTTGGTCCACTCTCTATTCAAGCCTTAAAAGATGAAGGTCGCTATCAACGCCTAACAAAAGGTTATTTACCTGATGCTGAAGTCGTATTTCTAGATGAAATTTGGAAAGCAGGCCCCGCTATATTAAATACCTTACTGACAGCAATAAATGAGCGCAAGTTTCGTAATGGCGATGGTGAAAGTAATATCCCGATGCGATTACTCGTCACCGCTTCTAATGAATTACCCGACGCAGATAATAGCTTAGAAGCTCTATTCGATAGAATGTTAATACGTATTTGGCTGGATAAAGTCCAAGAAAAACAAAATTTTCGTGCGCTATTAACCAGTAAATCATTACCAGATGATTCGTTAGTACCTGAACATTTAAAAATCAGCGATGATGAATATTATGAATGGCAGCAACAGATCCCCCTAATTACGCTGCCCGATCACTGTTTTGAGTTGATTTATCAGCTACGTCAACAATTAGACGCAACCGATAAACAACTCTATGTTTCCGACCGACGTTGGAAAAAAGCGATTTATTTGCTACAAGCCAGTGCCTTTTTTAATGGCAGGAATACCATTTCACCTCTCGATATTATCCTGCTAAAAGATTGTTTATGGCATGACATGCAATCAATGAATGCATTACCTCAATTACTAAAATCAATTCTGGAAGAGGATGGATGGCAGCAAAGAAAATTATCACGTGAAATGGAGATGCTCTATCAAGAATGGACATCATCAACTCAAGATCAAAACAACCAGAATGCTTTTAAAGTCAATAAAAGCACACCTATGTTTGCTCGACGTCCAACCTATACATTACCTGAAGATATTCAAGAAGGTCGCTTAACACTGTTTTTACACAAACCATTACAGCTGCATGATATGAAAGTGACCTTTATTACCACTGACAAAAAGCTGTTAACCCAATTTTTAACTAAAGGAACAACACTCTCAGCTCACCTAAATGGGATTGGCTTTGCACAAGAAATTGCTGCTGAAATTAATAATTTGAATCAAATACAATTACTTGATGTTAGCCATCAAACCTCAACGCTCTATTTACAGCAGTCAGCAACCCGTGTAGATAAAACTGACAATACTGTTTGGTTAGAAAAGCTTGATAAAATCCAACAAGATATCCAGTCAGCACGATATCAATTTGAAAAACAGCAACCTAATCTGTTTATAGAATCCTATTGGCTAGCAGGTATAGAAGGAAGCTTTATTAAACTTTCAGAAAAGCTGTCACAGTTACGTAATCAAATAACTGGCAAAGTGGCGGACAATAATGCTTAGTTTAGCCACGCTAGACTTATTGCTCTCAGTAAATGAAAGCCAACTAATAGAAGAGATTATTATATCTCTTCTCGCTACACCTCAATTAGCCGTTTTCTTTGAAAAACATCCGAGATTAAAAAAAGCATTGTTAAAAGATTTGTCTGAATGGAAAAAGGATCTCAAACAAAAGTTACAAGATGCATTAGTTCCTGCTCAATTAACCGAAGAATTTCAGCTTTACCAACAATCCTTGGGTCAACCAACGACATTATTTTTTGAACAATTGCCCTCGCTAATTGAAAAGTTAGAGAAAATTGATTCGCCTTTTTATGCAGAGGCAAGCAAATTAAGTTCAGGAAAAATAGATAATCGTAGCGCTAGACAAAGCTTATTTATTCAGCGTTGGCGAATTAGCTTAATTTTACAAGTCACCACCTTACATAAAGAATTATTAGAGCAAGAAAAAGAGCAATTATTGGCTGAATTGCAACGCCGGTTGGCTTTAAGCGGCAACTTAGAAGAGATTTTAGGCGAAAATGAAAGAGCCGCAGGACGATTATGGGATTTAAGTAAAGGACTCAATACCACTTCTGCTTATAACGATAAATTATTAAATCGTTATAGTGAGTTTTTACGCCAGCAGCCTGAATTAGAAAAAATTGCACAATTACTCGGTCGAAGCCAATCCGCCCGTTCATTACCTGAAGATAGCATTCTTTTAGAACCAGTCACTATTATGGAAAAAGTCCCAGAAACTGTTCCTGAGCAAGTTGATGGTATAGGACAAAGTGACGATATCTTGCGATTGTTACCCACTGAGCTAGCAATGCTAGGGATAGAAGAAATCGAATTGGAGTTCTATCGTAAGTTATTGGAAAAACAACTCCTTACTTATCGTTTACAAGGAGAGAGTTGGCAAGAAAGGCATGTGCTACGCCCTGTCACTCATCATCAAGATGAAGAGCAACCAAGAGGCCCTTTTATTGTTTGTATAGATACATCAGGGTCAATGGGAGGATTGAATGAACGTTGTGCAAAAGCATTTTGCCTTGCTTTGATGAAGATTGCGCTAGCGGATAATCGTTCTTGCCACGTTATGTTATTTTCCACTGAAATTGTTCACTATGATCTACTCTCAGTGGATGGATTAGAGCAATGTATGCGCTTTTTACATCAAACATTTCGTGGAGGTACTGATTTAGCGGCTTGCCTTCAAGAAACAGTGAAAAGATTAGAGTCCCCTTCGTGGGCAGATGCTGACGCAGTGGTAATTTCTGATTTTGTTTCTCAACGTTTACCAGATGAGTTAGTTCAGAAAATAAGATCGCTACAAAAGGTAGGAAAATACCGCTTCCATGCGGTATCAGTCTCAAATTATGGGAAGCCCGGTATCATGAAAATATTTGATCATATCTGGCGCTTCGATACCGGGTTAAAAAGTAGATTACTGCGCCGTTTCAGTCGCTAGAGACTAAAGCATACCTGCAACTGATTCACGCATCTCAGGTGACCAAACACCACACTGAACCTGACCAATATGCTGACGTTGTAGGAGAAGCATCACTAAACGTGATTGGCCAATTCCACCGCCGATAGTTTGAGGCATTTTGCCTTGAACCAATGCTTGGTGCCAATCTAGCTCCATACGTTTCTCATCACCTGTTAACCCTAACTGGCGAGTCAAGCATTCAGGGCTAACACGGATCCCCATTGAAGAAATTTCAAATGCATCTTGTAAAACAGGGTTCCACACAATGATATCGCCGTTCAAGCCTTTAAAGCCTTCTTCGTTTTCAGTAGTCCAGTCATCGTAATCAGGAGCACGTACATCATGTGCTTCGCCACTAGAAAGTTTACCGCCGATACCGATCAAGAAAACAGCCCCTAATTCTTTAGCAATCGCACGCTCACGGCCTTTCGCATCTAAATCAGGGTAACGTTGTAACAGCTCTTCACTGTGGATAAAGTGAATTTGTTCTGGCAGGAACGGTGCCAGTCCAAATTCAGTACTAATAGCGGCTTCTGTTTGTTTTATTGCCTGATAGATTTTACCCACTGTCTGCTTCAGATAAGGAAGTGTACGCTCCTCATCTGCCATCACTTTTTCCCAATCCCATTGGTCGACATAGACGGAATGGATTGGTGTTAAGCGATCTTCGTCCGGACGTAACGCTTTCATATGTGTATACAGTCCTTGGCCTTGTTTAAAATCGAAACGACCTAATGTTTTACGTTTCCATTTAGCCAAAGAGTGAACCACTTCAAAGGTTGCATCAGGAATTGATTTCACTTTCACTTGAACGGCTTTTTCATGACCTGATAAGTTGTCCTGAGTACCATCACCTAAACGACTCAGGATAGGTCCTTGAACTTCAATTAAGCCAAGCTCTTTTTCAAGCAAACGTGAGAAATAAGATTTAACAAAGCTGATTTGCTGTTGTTGTTCGATAAATGATTTGTCCATTGTGTTCACCCATAATTTGTTAGCTGTGTTAGCCGATGTGTAGATTAAGCAACAAAATGGGGCATAAATTCAATATACATCATTAAAAAAACACTTTATCGTTTATTTTATTTAAAAAAATAGGTATAAAAATAACAAATCGTTAAAATAGAGGGTTAATAATGCCTGAAAATTATCAAATCGATAATCTCGATCGTGACATACTTCACGAGTTAATGAAAAATGCACGAACCGCTTACGCCGAATTAGCGAAAAAATTCTCTGTTAGCCCAGGAACAATTCACGTTCGTGTTGAAAAAATGAAGCAAGCAGGGATCATTACCGGAACTCGCATTGATATCAGCCCGAAACAACTCGGCTTTGATGTCTGCTGTTTTATTGGCATTATTTTAAAAAGTGCCAAAGACTATCATACAGCACTCAAAAAATTGGATGCTTTAGAAGAAGTGGTTGAGGTGTATTACACAACAGGCCAATACAGTATTTTTATCAAAGTAATGTGTCGATCGATCGATTCCCTTCAAGATGTACTTATCAACAAAATTCAAACGATTGATGAAATTCAATCCACAGAAACGCTGATCTCGCTACAGAACCCGATCATGAGAACGATTAGCCCTTAAAAAAAAATTTATATAACCACATTATCCACAGGTAGATCCCAGCTCATTCACAGCGTACAATAGTGCCTTAATATTGCTATTGGGAATCACCATGACAAAAGTAACCCTAATAAGTGGCAGCACAATGGGTAGTGCTGAATATGTTGCAGAGCATATGGCAGAGATCTTAGAAGAACTTGGCTATGAAACCGATGTGCAACATGGTCCTGATTTAGATTCACTACCTAATGAAGGCTTATGGCTGGTGGTGAGCTCTACTCATGGTGCAGGTGATCTCCCTGAAAGTATTCAGTCTTTCGCTGAAGAAATAGAAGCTCAATCACCTGATCTTAGCAATATTCAATTTGGATCTGTTGGTATTGGCAGTTCGGAATACGACACCTTCTGTGGTGCGATCCATAAATTGAACACGTTATTACAAGATCATGGTGCAAAAAAGATCGGTGAAACACTCGAAATTGATGTACAGCAGCATGAAATCCCCGAGGATCCAGCAGGGGTATGGGTTAAAATTTGGGCAAACGAACTCTGATTTGCTTAAAATAACATCGATCGACTGTGGATAACTCTGGTAAGATCACGGTATTAACCCGTAGTTATCCATAGTATAAGTTTTAGGACATCCGTAGCCTGTGTATAAGTACCCTTTTTGATCCCAGCTTATACGCAAAAGGATCACGGATCATTCACAGTATATGATCCTTTACACTTTGATGATCTTTAAAGTGAATATTCAGTTATCCACAGATATCGATGATCCTAATAAAAGATCTAATAAAGAGATCTTTAAATAAAAAGATCTTTATATTATAAGGCACGGATCAACTGGGCTTGGTCTATCCTTAAAACTTGAGTAGAATTCCTCTCCTCAAATGCGACACTCAGCATTTTTCTAACGTTAAGGTTCACACATGTTTTATCCAGAGCAATTTGACGTCATCGTAATTGGTGGTGGTCATGCCGGCACAGAAGCAGCAATGGCAGCTGCACGTATGGGGCGTCAAACCCTATTACTGACTCACAATATTGATACATTGGGCCAGATGTCTTGCAACCCAGCCATCGGTGGGATCGGTAAGGGGCATCTGGTAAAAGAAATTGATGCACTTGGCGGCTTAATGGCAATCGCCACTGATAAAGCAGGGATCCAATTTAGAACCCTCAATGCCAGTAAAGGGCCTGCTGTTCGTGCAACTCGAGCACAAGCAGACCGTGTTCTTTATCGCCAAGCAGTTAGAACAGCTTTAGAAAATCAGCCTAACTTAATGATTTTTCAACAACCAGTTGAAGACTTAATTGTTGAGAACAATGTAGTCACAGGTGCTATAACCCGTATGGGTTTGAAATTTAAAGCTAAAGCAGTGGTATTAACCGTAGGGACTTTCCTTGATGGTAAAATCCATATTGGTTTAGAAAATTACAGTGGGGGTCGAGCTGGTGATCCACCTTCGATTTCTCTGTCTCAACGTTTAAGAGAATTACCGTTACGAGTTAATCGTTTAAAAACAGGAACACCACCACGTATTGATGCACGTACTATCGATTTCAGTCAATTAGGTCAGCAACTGGGTGATGACCCAATGCCTGTGTTTTCTTTTTTAGGATCTCAAGATCAACATCCACAGCAAATGCCATGCTATATCACGCATACTAATGAGAAAACACATGATGTGATCAGAAATAACTTAGATCGCAGCCCAATGTATGCGGGGATCATTGAAGGGATCGGCCCACGTTATTGCCCTTCGATCGAAGATAAAGTCATGCGTTTTGCTGATCGTGACACTCATCAGATCTTCTTAGAGCCTGAAGGGTTAACCAGTAATGAAATATATCCAAATGGTATATCCACCAGCTTACCATTTGATGTACAAATGCAAATTGTTCACTCCATGAAAGGAATGGAGAATGCTCGGATCGTTCGTCCTGGTTATGCGATCGAGTATGATTTCTTTGACCCTAGAGATCTAAAACAAACGCTAGAAAGCAAATTTATCAATGGACTATTCTTTGCTGGTCAAATTAACGGTACTACAGGGTACGAAGAAGCAGGTGCTCAAGGTTTATTAGCAGGTTTAAATGCTGCTCAATATGCTTTTGATTTAGAAGGTTGGTTCCCACGTCGCGATCAAGCCTACATGGGGGTATTAGTCGATGATCTTTGTACTTTAGGTACAAAAGAACCTTACCGTATGTTCACCTCCCGTGCAGAATATCGTTTAATGCTACGTGAAGACAATGCCGATCTCCGCTTAACAGAAAAAGGTCGTGAACTAGGACTGGTTGATGATGTTCGCTGGGCTCATTTTAATCATAAAGTTGAGTTGATTGAAAAAGAACGCCAACGCTTAAAAGATATTTGGGTTCACCCTAAAGCAGAAGGGCATGATGAAATTGACCAAATATTGTCCGTTCCTTTGTCTAAGGAAGCAAATGGGGAAGATTTATTGCGTCGCCCTGAGATGGATTACCAAACACTAATATCGCTCAGTCGTTTTGCTCCTGGTATTACTGATCCTCAAGCTGCCGATCAAGTAGAAATCCAAGTCAAATATGAAGGTTATATCGCTCGTCAGCAAGAAGAGATCGAGCGTCAATTACGCAATGAAAATACGTTACTGCCTGTTGACCTTGATTATAAGCAAGTGAAAGGTTTATCGAATGAAGTTATGGCTAAATTGAATGATCATAAACCAACATCGATTGGCCAAGCATCTCGAATTTCAGGGATCACACCAGCGGCTATTTCTATTTTGCTTGTCTGGTTGAAAAAACAAGGTATGTTGCGTAGGAGCGCTTAACGATGAGTTTATTAGTACAACTAACTCGTTTAGCAAAACAAGCTAGTATTGAACTGACAGAGAAGCAATTACAACAACTTGTCGGATATGTTGAACTATTAGATAAGTGGAACAAAGCTTATAATTTGACATCAGTTCGTGACCCTCAACAAATGTTGATCCGCCATATTATGGATAGCATAGTGGTGAACGGTCAGCTCAAGGGAACATCATTTATTGATGTTGGTACAGGGCCTGGGTTACCTGGAGTCCCACTTGCTATTGTGCGCCCTGATTCACATTTTGTTTTATTAGATAGCTTAGGTAAACGAATTCGTTTTCTGAAGCAAGTGCAACATGAGTTAGGACTAACTAACATAGAACCGATTCAATCACGTGTTGAAGAATACCAACCCGATATCGGTTTTGATGGTGTGATCAGCCGTGCATTTGCTTCTTTGAGTGACATGTTGAATTGGTGCCACCATCTCCCTAGCTCTTCAGGAAAATTCTACGCCTTGAAAGGTGTGGTACGTGAAGAAGAGTTAGCGGAGTTACCTGATGGTTTCTTAGTTGACTCTGTCACTGAATTGAAAGTACCTGAACTTGATGAGCAGCGTCATTTAGTCATTTTATCCTTAAAATAAAGTTGCTTTGTATCAATAAAATTTTATCTTTTAGAGCTTTAGCAGTCGCATTTACAATGTTACTGCTATTTTTATTTTCAGCTCTATTTTATCAATTCGGATTTTACGTGATATTTACACGGTAATAACGAATAACTATCAAAAATAAACATTTGGAACTAAAAAATATCTCTAAATGGATATTTAGGATAAAACACAACTGTGCTTCTAATGATTAATAATGAAATATTTGATTTATTAAATCTTTTTTTTGATTAAAAATTATCGCTTTTAATTATTTGATTTACTGCTCAAATATTTTTTTTGTGTATAGCAAAGCGAAGAGCTGCAAATAAAGAACGGAATAATTATTGTGATATTAGTCACAAAAAAATGTTTGTGCATGTCGAGTCATTAACTATTTATTAATTATTATTGCGACATTTCTGCGCTATCTCGAAAAAATTAAATATTTATTCACCTTTTCGCTACTTACTGATTGAATTCATTTCGCCTGCCCGTATAATTTGCTCGTTTTTGTCTCTTGACACATTTAAGCAAAGGCAGTTTTATACAACACTTAGCGTTTCTGAGGCTGAGAACAGCTGGGAGTACAAAAAGTTATGTCTGTATCCCTTTATGACAACAAGCACGCGGTAAAGCTGTTGTCTCTTCAGCTAATAACTTTTGTTATCCTCAGTGGGGCTTTCTGTGCAAATAGTATAGAATGGGGGGCCTCTGCTCTTGCGGGTGGTTTAGCATGCTGGTTACCAAATATCGTATTTATGCTGCTAACCCACTTCCAGAAAGCAAAAGAAGAGGATGAACCTGTCCGCATTGCCTGGTTCTTTGCATTAGGAGCAGGGTTAAAGGTTGTGACAACCATAACTGTGTTAGTTGTTGCTTTCGGTGTGTTTAAAGCGTCATTAACACCACTGGGTTTGACCTATTTAGCGGTGCTAATTGTTCAGATTGTTGCACCAGCCGTTTTTAAACGGTAAGTATTTTTAAACTACAAAAGGGTAAGAGGCATCATGTCTGCATCAGGAGAAGTGATGACTACAAATGAGTACATAGGTCACCACCTGAGAAACCTTCAGTTGGATCTAAGTACCTTTAAGTTGGTCGATCCCCACGCTAGTCCAACGTTCTGGACGTTGAACATTGACTCGCTTTTTTTCTCGGTAGTTCTCGGGGCATTGTTCCTGTGGCTATTTAGAAAAGTTGCTGTCAATGCGACTAGTGGCGTACCCGGTAAGTTACAGACTGCAATAGAACTGATCATTGGTTTCGTTGATAACTCAGTCCGTGATATGTATCACGGTAAGAGCAAAGTTATTGCCCCTCTGGCTTTAACCGTGTTCGTCTGGGTATTTTTAATGAACCTTATGGATTTACTCCCTATCGATTTCCTTCCGTATATTGCTGAGCATTATCTCGGGTTACCTGCATTACGTGCAGTACCAACCGCAGATGTTAGTGTCACTTTATCGATGGCGATTGGTGTGTTTATCCTGATCCTCTTCTACAGCATTAAGATGAAAGGAATTGGTGGATTTACGAAAGAGTTGACTCTTCAACCTTTTAATCATCCAGTCTTTATTCCTATCAACTTAATTCTTGAAGGGGTAAGCCTGCTGTCAAAACCTGTATCACTCGGTCTGCGACTGTTTGGTAACATGTATGCAGGTGAATTGATCTTTATTCTTATCGCTGGTCTGCTACCGTGGTGGTCACAGTGGTTGCTAAGCCTACCTTGGGCTATCTTCCACATACTGATTATTACGCTACAAGCCTTTATATTTATGGTTCTGACTGTTGTCTATCTATCGATGGCATCTGAAGAACATTAATTTCACTATTAATATTGTCTTAACTGAAACAAACTGGAGACTGTCATGGAAAACCTGAATATGGATCTGCTGTACATGGCTGCTGCTATTATGATGGGCTTAGCGGCGATCGGTGCTGCGATCGGTATCGGCATCCTAGGTGGTAAATTTTTAGAAGGTGCTGCTCGTCAGCCGGATTTAATCCCTCTGCTGCGTACTCAGTTCTTTATCGTTATGGGTCTTGTTGATGCTATTCCGATGATTGCTGTTGGTCTGGGCTTGTATGTAATGTTCGCTGTTGCCTAACTTTTGTTACAGAACACTAAGAACATTAACTCATTAATTAACAAGAGGTATTGTCTGTGAATCTAAATGCAACAATCCTCGGCCAGGCTATCGCGTTTGTCCTGTTTGTTTGGTTCTGTATGAAGTATGTATGGCCACCGATTATGGCGGCCATAGAAAAACGTCAAAAAGAAATTGCTGATGGTTTATCTTCCGCAGAACGTGCTAAAAAGAACCTGGAACTGGCGCAAACCGACGCAACCGACCGACTGAAAAAAGCGAAAGCAGAAGCTCAAGTCATCATCGAGCAAGCGAATAAACAACGCAACCAGATGATTGAAGAAGCCAAAGCAGAAGCTGAAACAGAGCGTGCAAAAATCGTCGCACAAGCTCAAGCAGAAATTGATGCTGAGCGTAAACGTGCACGTGAAGAGCTACGTAAACAGGTTGCGATGCTTGCTGTCGCAGGTGCCGAGAAGATCATCGAACGTTCCGTGGATGAAGCTGCTAACAGCGACATCGTTGATAAACTAGTCGCTGAACTGTAAGGAGGGAGGGGCATGTCTGAAATCGCTACTGTAGCTCGCCCCTACGCCAAAGCAGCTTTTGACTTTGCTGTGGAAAACCAGTCTGTTGAAAAGTGGCAGAATATGCTGGCCTTCACCTCTGAGGTGACGCGCAATGAACAGGTTGGTGAGTTACTTTCTGGTTCTATTGCATCAGAAAGATTAGCTAAAACGTTTATCTCTGTTTGTGGAGATGAAATTGACGAGCATGTTCAAAATCTGATTCGAATTATGGCTGAAAATGGGCGTCTAAGTACGCTACCAGAAGTGCTGGCTCAGTTTATTCAACTGCGTGATGCTCTGGAATCAACGATTGAAGTTGATGTTATTTCTGCTAGCGAATTGAATGAACAGCAGTTAGCTAAAATTTCTGCCGCGATGGAAAAACGTCTGTCACGCAAAGTTAAGCTGAATTGCAAAATTGATAAGTCTGTTATCTCTGGAGTGATTATTCGTGCGGGAGATCTCGTCATTGATGGGAGTATCCGCGGTCGCTTAGATCGTCTAACAGACGTCTTGCAGTCTTAAGGGGACTGGAGCATATGCAACTGAATTCCACCGAAATCAGCGAACTGATCAAACAGCGTATTGCTCAGTTCGATGTTGTGAGTGAAGCTCACAATGAAGGTACGATTGTATCCGTCAATGACGGTATCATTCGTATTCACGGCTTAGCCGAAGTTATGCAGGGTGAAATGATCGCGCTGCCTGGCAACCGTTACGCAATTGCACTGAACTTGGAGCGCGACTCCGTTGGTGCTGTAGTTATGGGCCCTTATGCTGACCTAGCGGAAGGCATGAAGGTTAAATGTACTGGTCGTATTCTTGAAGTTCCAGTTGGCCGTGGCCTGCTTGGACGTGTTGTGAATACACTAGGTCAACCAATTGATGGTAAAGGCCCTGTCGAAAACGATGGCTTCTCTCCAATTGAAGTTATCGCTCCAGGTGTTATCGAGCGTCAATCCGTTGATCAGCCGGTACAAACTGGTTATAAATCAGTCGATGCGATGATCCCAATCGGTCGTGGACAGCGTGAGCTTGTTATCGGTGACCGTCAAACAGGTAAAACTGCTTTGGCTATCGATGCAATCATCAACCAACGCGATTCTGGTATCAAATGTGTTTACGTCGCTATTGGTCAAAAAGCATCAACTGTTGCTAACGTAGTTCGTAAGCTTGAAGAACACGGCGCACTGGCAAATACCATTGTTGTTGTTGCTACTGCATCTGAATCAGCAGCACTGCAATACCTGTCAGCCTATGCAGGCTGCGCAATGGGTGAATATTTCCGTGACCGCGGTGAAGATGCTCTGATTGTTTATGATGATCTGTCTAAACAAGCCGTTGCATACCGTCAAATTTCACTGTTGCTACGTCGTCCACCTGGACGTGAAGCATACCCAGGTGATGTTTTCTATCTGCATTCCCGTTTACTTGAGCGTGCTGCTCGTGTTAACGCTGAATACGTTGAAGCATTCACTAAAGGTGAAGTTAAAGGCCAGACTGGTTCATTGACAGCATTGCCTATCATTGAAACTCAAGGCGGTGACGTTTCTGCATTCGTTCCGACTAACGTAATTTCAATTACAGATGGTCAGATCTTCCTGGAATCTAACCTGTTTAACTCTGGTATTCGTCCAGCGGTTAACCCGGGTATTTCAGTATCTCGTGTTGGTGGTGCTGCTCAGACTAAAATTATCAAGAAATTGTCTGGTGGTATCCGTACTGCACTTGCTCAATATCGTGAACTGGCAGCATTTGCTCAGTTTGCTTCAGACCTTGATGATGCAACGCGTAAGCAGTTGAGCCACGGTCAAAAAGTAACTGAATTGCTGAAACAGAAACAATATGCACCTATGTCAGTAGCAGAACAAGCATTGTCTCTGTTTGCGGCAGAACGTGGATTCTTGGATGATGTTGAACTAGCGAAAATTGGTGCGTTTGAAGCTGCATTAGTTGCTTATGCACTGCGCGAGCATGCTGACCTTATGAAACAAATCGGCCCGGCGGGTAACTATAACGATGATATCGAAGCTAAGTTGAAACAACTGCTCGAATCATTTAAAGCAACCCAGTCCTGGTAATACTATTCGGCCCATGAATTTTTATGGGCCGTCTGGTTAAATAAGGAGAAGCAGAAATGGCCGGCGCAAAAGAGATACGTTCCAAGATCGCCAGCGTGCAAAACACGCAGAAGATCACTAAAGCGATGGAAATGGTCGCTGCGTCCAAAATGCGTAAATCGCAGGAACGCATGGCGGCCAGCCGTCCTTATGCAGAGACCATGCGCAGTGTAATTGGTCACTTAGCATTAGGTAATCTGGAATATAAACATCCATATCTCGAAGAGCGTGAAGTTAAGCGTGTCGGGTATCTGGTTGTTTCTACAGACCGTGGTTTGTGTGGTGGCTTGAACATTAACTTGTTCAAAAAACTATTAACAGACATGAAAACATGGTCTGAAAAAAACGTTCAAGTTGATTTGGCTTTGATCGGTTCTAAAGCAGTGTCATTCTTTGGATCTGTCGGTGGCAATGTTGTCACTCAGGTTACAGGGATGGGTGATAACCCTACATTGTCTGATTTGATCGGCCCAGTTAACTCTATGCTACAAGCCTATGATGAAGGGCGTTTGGATAAACTGTATGTGGTGACTAACAAGTTCATCAATACAATGTCTCAAGAGCCGACTATTCTTCAATTACTGCCATTACCTGCAAGTAATGACGAGACATTGAAGAAGAAATCTTGGGATTATATATACGAACCCGATCCTAAGGCGTTGCTGGATACCCTGCTGCGTCGTTATATCGAGTCGCAGGTTTATCAGGGCGTCGTTGAAAACCTGGCTAGTGAGCAGGCCGCACGAATGGTAGCAATGAAAGCTGCTACTGATAATGGTGGAAACCTGATCAAAGAGTTGCAGTTGGTTTACAACAAAGCTCGTCAGGCCAGCATTACTCAGGAGCTTACCGAAATCGTTTCGGGTGCATCCGCGGTTTAACAGCTAGGTTTACGAATTACGTAGAGGATTCAAGATGGCTACTGGAAAGATTATCCAGGTAATCGGCGCCGTTGTGGACGTCGAGTTCCCTCAAGATGCAGTACCAAAAGTGTACGACGCTCTTGAGGTTATGAACGGTAAAGAAAAATTGGTGCTGGAAGTTCAGCAACAATTAGGCGGTGGTGTTGTCCGTTGTATCGCAATGGGGACATCCGATGGTCTGAGCCGTGGTTTACAAGTAACAAACTTAGATCACCCAATTGAAGTACCAGTAGGTAAAGCAACGCTAGGACGTATCATGAACGTTCTGGGCGACCCTATTGATATGAAAGGTGATATCGGCGAAGAAGAGCGTTGGTCTATCCACCGCGCTGCACCAAGCTATGAAGAGCTTTCAAGCTCTACAGAACTACTTGAAACTGGTATCAAAGTAATGGACTTGATTTGTCCATTCGCTAAAGGTGGTAAAGTTGGTCTGTTCGGTGGTGCGGGTGTTGGTAAAACAGTAAACATGATGGAACTTATCCGTAACATCGCGATTGAGCACTCAGGTTACTCAGTATTCGCAGGTGTTGGTGAGCGTACCCGTGAAGGTAACGACTTCTATCATGAAATGACCGATTCTAACGTTCTTGACAAAGTATCACTGGTTTACGGACAAATGAATGAGCCACCAGGAAACCGTCTGCGCGTAGCGTTGACTGGTCTGACTATGGCTGAGAAATTCCGTGATGAAGGCCGTGATGTTCTGTTGTTCGTGGATAACATCTATCGTTATACACTGGCAGGTACAGAAGTATCCGCGCTATTAGGTCGTATGCCATCAGCAGTAGGTTATCAGCCAACGCTAGCAGAAGAGATGGGTGTTCTTCAAGAACGTATCACTTCGACTAAGACTGGTTCTATCACCTCTGTACAGGCTGTTTACGTACCTGCGGATGACTTGACTGACCCATCACCAGCAACAACCTTTGCTCACTTGGACGCAACAGTGGTTCTGAGCCGTCAAATCGCATCTCTGGGTATTTACCCAGCGGTTGACCCTCTGGATTCTACTAGCCGTCAGCTTGATCCACTCATTGTTGGTCAAGAGCACTATGATGTTGCACGTGGCGTTCAGTCTATCCTTCAGCGTTACCAAGAGCTGAAAGACATCATTGCAATCCTAGGTATGGATGAACTGTCTGAAGAAGACAAACTGGTTGTTGCTCGTGCTCGTAAGATCCAGCGCTTCCTGTCTCAACCATTCTTCGTTGCTGAAGTCTTTACTGGTTCACCAGGTAAGTTCGTTTCCCTGAAAGACACTATTCGTGGCTTCAGCGGTATTCTGAACGGCGATTACGACCACCTGCCAGAACAGGCGTTCTACATGGTTGGTACCATTGAAGAAGCTGTGGAAAAAGCGAAAAAGCTTTAATCTGGCTGACGGGAGGTTGATATGGTAGCTGCAATGACATACCACCTGAAAGTTGTCAGTGCTGAAAAACAGATGTTTGACGGTCTGGTACAAAAAGTTCAGGTGACAGGCAGTGAAGGTGAACTGGGTATTTACCCACAGCATACCCCTCTGCTGACTGCCATAAAACCGGGCATGGTACGTATTACTAAGCAGTTTGGTGAAGAAGAACTAATTTATCTCTCCGGCGGTATTTTAGAAGTTCAACCAAATGGTGTTATCGTACTGGCTGATACAGCTATCCGTGGTAAAGATTTAGATGAAGCGCGTGCGCTGGAATCTAAACGCAAAGCGGAAGAACATGTCCGTAAAGCTCACGGTGATGTTGATTATGCTCAAGCATCGGCAGAGCTTGCGAAAGCAATAGCGAAACTTCGAGTGATCGAGTTAACTAAAAAGCTGATGTAATGACGGCAGTATAAAGAAAAGCCAGTCGGTTAATCCCTGACTGGCTTTTTTATTTGTGCGAAATATGTAGTATTTTATGTAGGAAATAGGTTTACTTTCATCCCAAAGTTGGAGTTTCAGGAAATTATGACTGTGCAAAGAAAAAGTGTCGTCATTCTAGCTGCTGGTAAAGGCACTCGAATGTATTCAGAATTGCCTAAAGTCCTGCATTTATTGGCAGGAAAATCAATGGTTCAGCATGTTATTGATACCGCTAAATCTGTTGGGGCATCAGACATCCACCTTGTTTATGGTCATGGTGGTGATTTACTGAAAGAAAAATTGGGTGAGCAAAACCTTAATTGGGTATTGCAGGCTGAGCAATTAGGTACGGGCCATGCAATGCAACAAGCAGCACCAAACTTCCAAGATGATGAAGATATCATCATGCTTTATGGTGATGTTCCTTTGATTGCTCAAGATACCTTACAACGCCTTGTTGATGCTAAGCCGGAAGGTGGTATTGGCTTATTAACGGTTATTTTAGATAACCCAACAGGCTATGGCCGTATTATTCGTGAAAATGGTGAAGTTGTTGGTATCGTTGAACAAAAAGATGCAACTGAAGAACAACGTCAGATCCAAGAAATCAATACTGGGATCATGGTTGCAAGTGGTAAAGATTTTAAACGTTGGTTAGCGCAGCTTGATAATAATAATGCCCAAGGTGAATATTACATCACTGACATTATTGCTTTAGCGCATAAAGAAGGTAACAAAATCGAAACCGTTCACCCTAGCCGCCTCAGTGAAATGGAAGGTGTTAATAACCGTTTGCAACTTGCTGCTCTTGAACGTATTTATCAAAAAGAACAAGCAGAAAAGCTATTACTTGCGGGTGTGATGTTAATTGACCCTGAACGTTTTGATATTCGCGGTACCTTAACGCATGGGCGCGATATTATCATTGATACTAACGTTATCATCGAAGGCCATGTCACTTTAGGCAATAACGTACATATCCAGTCAGGCTGTATTCTTAAAGATTGTGTGATTGGCGATAACTCAGTAATTAGCCCTTACTCGGTGATAGAAAACTCTGAATTATCGGCGGAATGTACTGTTGGTCCTTTTGCTCGTTTACGTCCAGGTGCTAAATTGGCAGCAAAAGCACATGTAGGCAACTTTGTTGAAATGAAGAATGCCTCGTTAGGCTTAGGTTCTAAAGCGGGTCATTTAAGCTATCTCGGTGATGCACAAATTGGCGATAACGTGAATATTGGTGCAGGTACGATTACCTGTAACTACGATGGCGCTAATAAACACAAAACAGTGATTGGTGATGATGTATTTGTTGGTTCAGATACGCAATTAGTTGCTCCTGTTTCCATTGCTAATGGTGTAACTATTGGTGCTGGTACAACGGTAACCCGTGATGTGAATGAAGGCGAACTCGTTGTGAGTCGTGTTAAGCAAGTTCATATCAAAAACTGGCAACGTCCAGTGAAGAAAAAATAAAAAATTTTAGGGGGAGACTATGTTTCTCCTCCGTTAGTTCTAGCCATATTTGAAATAATTCAGGGTGTAGCTAGAACGCGGTATGAATATATAAATAATAAACCCCACTCTCTACAAAGGCTCGGGGCGCAGCAAAGCTGCAACAACAATCAGGTAGCGACATCATAAGGGCAGGAGCCCTTTGTTTAGGAATTAATTAATATGTGTGGAATTGTAGGTGCTGTCGCACAACGTGATATCGCAGAAATTCTAATAGAAGGCCTTCGTCGCCTTGAGTATCGTGGTTATGACTCTGCGGGTATGGCTGTAGTTGACCATGAAGGCCATCTCCAACGTTTGCGTGAAGTTGGTAAAGTTCAAATGCTGGCGGAAGAAGCAGAGAAAAATCCAGTATCAGGCGGAACCGGGATCGCGCATACTCGTTGGGCTACACATGGTGTTCCAAGCGAGCGCAATGCTCACCCTCATACCTCTGGTTATATTGCTGTTGTTCATAACGGCATTATTGAAAACTACTTAGAACTGAAAGATGAGTTAAAACAACTTGGTTATGTGTTTAGCTCTGAAACAGATACTGAAGTGATTGCTCACCTTGTTCATCATGAGCAGCAAAAAGGTGGCTCTTTAGTTGAAGTGGTTCAGCGTGTTATTCCTCAATTACGTGGTGCTTACGGCACCGTGATCATGGATAGCCGTACTCCTGAATTATTAGTGGCGGCCCGTTCGGGAAGCCCATTAGTGATAGGTCTGGGTGTTGGTGAAAACTTCCTAGCATCAGATCAGCTTGCTTTATTGCCAGTTACTCGCCGTTTTATTTACCTTGAAGAAGGGGATATTGCTGAAGTTACACGCCGTACAGTACGTGTATTTGATCAGCAAGGGGAAGCGGTTGAACGTGAGCAAATTGAATCAAACGTTCAATACGATGCAGGTGATAAAGGTGTTTACCGTCACTATATGCAAAAAGAGATCTATGAACAACCAATGGCAATTAAAAACACCCTAGAAGGGCGTTTTAGTCAAAGTAATGGTATCGATCTCAGTGAATTAGGCCCTAAAGCGGCTGAAATTTTATCGCAAGTTGAGCATATTCAAATTGTTGCTTGTGGTACCTCTTACAACGCTGGAATGGTTGCTCGTTACTGGTTTGAATCTCTAGCTGGTATCCCTTGTGATGTGGAAATCGCTTCTGAATATCGCTACCGTAAACCTGCCCATCGTAAAGGTAGCTTGATGATCACACTTTCACAATCAGGTGAAACTGCTGATACATTGGCGGCATTACGTTTATCTAAAGAATTAGGTTATTTGACGTCTCTTGCGGTGTGTAACGTATCAGGTTCTTCATTGGTTCGTGAATCAGACTTTGCACTCATGACTAAAGCAGGTGCAGAGATTGGTGTTGCTTCAACTAAAGCGTTTACTACACAGTTAACTGTGTTGCTGATGCTAGTGGCATATATGGGACGCATTAAAGGCGGTGATCCTGCATTAGAGCAAGATATTGCTAATGCTCTGCATGCATTACCTGCACGTATCGAAAGTATGTTATCTCACGATAAAGTGATTGAAGCGCTGGCGGAAGATTTTTCTGATAAAAACCATGCTTTGTTCCTTGGTCGTGGTGAGCAATACCCAATTGCGGTTGAGGGTGCGCTGAAACTTAAAGAGATCTCTTATATTCACGCTGAAGCGTATGCGGCAGGTGAATTGAAGCATGGCCCTCTAGCGTTAATTGATGCGGATATGCCAGTCATTATAATCGCGCCAAACAACGAACTGTTAGAAAAATTAAAATCTAACATTGAAGAGGTTCGCGCTCGTGGTGGCTTACTATACGTATTTGCTGATCAAGATGCTGGTTTTGAGGAAAGTGAAAATATGAAAATTATTCCTCTACCTCATGTTGAAGAACTGATTGCCCCAATTTTCTATACAGTGCCTCTACAGTTGTTGTCTTACCATGTTGCATTAATCAAAGGTACTGATGTTGACCAACCACGTAATTTGGCTAAATCGGTAACGGTTGAGTAACTTCTTAAATAATATGAATAAACCTGTGGGCGGACAATAAAGTCTTAAACTGAACAAAATAGATCTAAACTATGACAATAAAGTCTTAAACTAGACAGAATAGTTGTAAACTGAAATCAGTCCAGTTATGCTGTGAAAAAGCATACTGGACTTTTGTTATGGCTAAAGCAAACTCTTCATTTTCTGAAGTGCAAATTGCCCGTCGTATTAAAGAGGGGCGTGGCCAAGGGCATGGTAAAGACTATATTCCATGGCTAACAGTACAAGAAGTTCCTTCTTCAGGTCGTTCCCACCGTATTTATTCTCATAAGACGGGACGAGTCCATCATTTGCTATCTGACTTAGAGCTTGCTGTTTTTCTCAGTCTTGAGTGGGAGAGCAGCGTGCTAGATATACGCGAGCAGTTCCCCTTATTACCTAGTGATACCAGGCAGATTGCAATAGATAGTGGTATTAAGCATCCTGTTATTCGTGGTGTAGATCAGGTTATGTCTACTGATTTTTTAGTGGACTGCAAAGATGGTCCTTTTGAGCAGTTTGCTATTCAAGTCAAACCTGCAGCAGCCTTACAAGACGAGCGTACCTTAGAAAAACTAGAACTAGAGCGTCGCTATTGGCAGCAAAAGCAAATTCCTTGGTTCATTTTTACTGATAAAGAAATAAATCCCGTAGTAAAAGAAAATATTGAATGGCTTTATTCAGTGAAAACAGAAGAAGTTTCTGCGGAGCTTTTAGCACAACTATCCCCATTGGCCCATATCCTGCAAGAAAAAGGAGATGAAAACATTATCAATGTCTGTAAGCAGGTTGATATTGCTTATGATTTGGAGTTAGGCAAAACATTGAGTGAGATACGAGCCTTAACCGCAAATGGTTTTATTAAGTTCAATATTTATAAGTCTTTCAGGGCAAATAAGTGTGCAGATCTCTGTATTAGCCAAGTAGTGAATATGGAGGAGTTGCGCTATGTGGCAAATTAATGAGGTTGTGCTATTTGATAATGATCCGTATCGCATTTTGGCTATAGAGGATGGCCAAGTTGTCTGGATGCAAATAAGCGCTGATAAAGGAGTTCCACAAGCTAGGGCTGAGTTGTTGCTAATGCAGTATTTAGATGAAGGCCGCTTAGTTAGAACTGATGACCCTTATGTACATCTTGATTTAGAAGAGCCGTCTGTAGATTCTGTCAGCTTCCAGAAGCGCGAGGAGGATTATCGAAAAATTCTTCCTATTATTAATAGTAAGGATCGTTTCGACCCTAAAGTCAGAAGCGAACTCGTTGAGCATGTGGTCCAAGAACATAAGGTTACTAAGGCTACAGTTTATAAGTTGTTACGCCGTTACTGGCAGCGTGGTCAAACGCCTAATGCATTAATTCCTGACTACAAAAACAGCGGTGCACCAGGGGAAAGACGTTCAGCGACAGGAACAGCAAAGATTGGCCGAGCCAGAGAATATGGTAAGGGTGAAGGAACCAAGGTAACGCCCGAGATTGAACGCCTTTTTAGGTTGACCATAGAAAAGCACCTGTTAAATCAAAAAGGTACAAAGACCACCGTTGCCTATAGACGATTTGTGGACTTGTTTGCTCAGTATTTTCCTCGCATTCCCCAAGAGGATTACCCAACACTACGTCAGTTTCGTTATTTTTATGATCGAGAATACCCTAAAGCTCAGCGCTTAAAGTCTAGAGTTAAAGCAGGGGTATATAAAAAAGACGTACGACCCTTAAGTAGTACAGCCACTTCTCAGGCGTTAGGCCCTGGGAGTCGTTATGAGATTGATGCCACGATTGCTGATATTTATTTAGTGGATCATCATGATCGCCAAAAAATCATAGGAAGACCAACGCTTTACATTGTGATTGATGTGTTTAGTCGGATGATCACGGGCTTTTATATCGGCTTTGAAAATCCGTCTTATGTGGTGGCGATGCAGGCTTTTGTAAATGCTTGCTCTGACAAAACGGCCATTTGTGCCCAGCATGATATTGAGATTAGTAGCTCAGACTGGCCGTGTGTAGGTTTGCCAGATGTGTTGCTAGCGGACCGTGGCGAATTAATGAGTCATCAGGTCGAAGCCTTAGTTTCTAGTTTTAATGTGCGAGTGGAAAGTGCTCCACCTAGACGTGGCGATGCTAAAGGCATAGTGGAAAGCACTTTTAGAACACTACAAGCCGAGTTTAAGTCCTTTGCACCTGGCATTGTAGAGGGCAGTCGGATCAAAAGCCATGGTGAAACAGACTATAGGTTAGATGCATCTCTGTCGGTATTTGAGTTCACACAAATTATTTTGCGTACGATCTTATTCAGAAATAACCATCTGGTGATGGATAAATACGATCGAGATGCTGATTTTCCTACAGATTTACCGTCTATTCCTGTCCAGCTATGGCAATGGGGTATGCAGCATCGTACAGGTAGTTTAAGGGCTGTGGAGCAAGAGCAGTTGCGAGTAGCGTTACTGCCTCGCCGAAAGGTCTCTATTTCTTCATTTGGCGTTAATTTGTGGGGTTTGTATTACTCGGGGTCAGAGATTCTGCGTGAGGGTTGGTTGCAGCGGAGCACTGATATAGCTAGACCTCAACATTTAGAAGCGGCTTATGACCCAGTGCTGGTTGATACGATTTATTTGTTTCCGCAAGTTGGCAGCCGTGTATTTTGGCGCTGTAATCTGACGGAACGTAGTCGGCAGTTTAAAGGTCTCTCATTTTGGGAGGTTTGGGATATACAAGCACAAGAAAAACACAATAAAGCCAATGCGAAGCAGGATGAGTTAACTAAACGCAGGGAGCTTGAGGCGTTTATTCAGCAAACCATTCAGAAAGCGAATAAGTTAACGCCCAGTACTACTGAGCCCAAATCAACACGCATTAAGCAGATTAAAACTAATAAAAAAGAAGCCGTGACCTCGGAGCGTAAAAAACGTGCGGAGCATTTGAAGCCAAGCTCTTCAGGTGATGAGGCTAAAGTTATTCCTTTCAACGCAGTGGAAGCGGATGATCAAGAAGATTACAGCCTACCCACATACGTGCCTGAATTATTTCAGGATCCACCAGAAAAGGATGAGTCATGAGTGCTACCCGGATTCAAGCAGTTTATCGTGATACGGGGGTAGAGGCTTATCGTGATAATCCTTTTATCGAGGCCTTACCACCATTACAAGAGTCAGTGAATAGTGCTGCATCACTGAAATCCTCTTTACAGCTTACTTCCTCTGACTTGCAAAAGTCCCGTGTTATCAGAGCTCATACCATTTGTCGTATTCCAGATGACTATTTTCAGCCATTAGGTACGCATTTGCTACTAAGTGAGCGTATTTCGGTCATGATTCGAGGTGGCTACGTAGGCAGAAATCCTAAAACAGGAGATTTACAAAAGCATTTACAAAATGGTTATGAGCGTGTTCAAACGGGAGAGTTGGAGACATTTCGCTTTGAGGAGGCACGATCTACGGCACAAAGCTTATTGTTAATTGGTTGTTCTGGTAGTGGGAAGACGACCTCTCTTCATCGTATTCTAGCCACGTATCCTCAGGTGATTTACCATCGTGAACTCAATGTAGAGCAGGTGGTGTATTTGAAAATAGACTGCTCGCATAATGGTTCGCTAAAAGAAATCTGCTTGAATTTTTTCAGAGCGTTGGATCGAGCCTTGGGCTCGAACTATGAGCGTCGTTATGGCTTAAAACGTCATGGTATAGAAACCATGTTGGCTTTGATGTCGCAAATAGCCAATGCACATGCTTTAGGGTTGTTGGTTATTGATGAAATTCAGCATTTAAGCCGCTCTCGTTCGGGTGGATCTCAAGAGATGCTGAACTTTTTTGTGACGATGGTGAATATTATTGGCGTACCAGTGATGTTGATTGGTACCCCTAAAGCACGAGAGATTTTTGAGGCTGATTTGCGGTCTGCACGTAGAGGGGCAGGGTTTGGAGCTATATTCTGGGATCCTATACAACAAACGCAACGTGGAAAGCCCAATCAAGAGTGGATCGCTTTTACGGATAATCTTTGGCAATTACAGCTTTTACAACGCAAAGATGCGCTGTTATCGGATGAGGTCCGTGATGTGTGGTATGAGCTAAGCCAAGGAGTGATGGACATTGTAGTAAAACTTTTTGTACTCGCTCAGCTCCGTGCGCTAGCTTTAGGCAATGAGCGTATTACCGCTGGTTTATTGCGGCAAGTGTATCAAGATGAGTTAAAGCCTGTGCACCCCATGCTAGAGGCATTACGCTCGGGTATCCCAGAACGCATTGCTCGTTATTCTGATCTAGTCGTTCCCGAGATTGATAAACGGTTAATCCAACTTCAGCTAGATATCGCAGCGATACAAGAACAAACACCAGAAGAAAAAGCCCTTCAAGAGTTAGATACCGAAGATCAGCGTCATTTATATCTGATGCTGAAAGAGGATTACGATTCAAGCCTGTTAATTCCCACTATTAAAAAAGCGTTTAGCCAGAATCCAACGATGACAAGACAAAAGTTACTGCCTCTTGTTTTGCAGTGGTTGATGGAAGGCGAAACGGTAGTGTCAGAACTAGAAAAGCCCTCCAAGAGTAAAAAGGTTTCGGCTATAAAGGTAGTCAAGCCCAGCGACTGGGATAGCTTGCCTGATACGGATTTACGTTATATCTATTCACAACGCCAACCTGAAAAAACCATGCATGAACGGTTAAAAGGGAAAGGGGTAATAGTGGATATGGCGAGCTTATTTAAACAAGCAGGTTAGCCATGAGAAACTTTCCTGTTCCGTACTCGAATGAGCTGATTTATAGCACTATTGCACGGGCAGGCGTTTATCAAGGGATTGTTAGTCCTAAGCAGCTGTTGGATGAGGTGTATGGCAACCGCAAGGTGGTCGCTACCTTAGGTCTGCCCTCGCATTTAGGTGTGATAGCAAGACATCTACATCAAACAGGACGTTACGCTGTTCAGCAGCTTATTTATGAGCATACCTTATTCCCTTTATATGCTCCGTTTGTAGGCAAGGAGCGCCGAGACGAAGCTATTCGGTTAATGGAGTACCAAGCGCAAGGTGCGGTGCATTTAATGCTAGGAGTCGCTGCTTCTAGAGTTAAGAGCGATAACCGCTTTAGATACTGCCCTGATTGCGTTGCTCTTCAGCTAAATAGGTATGGGGAAGCCTTTTGGCAACGAGATTGGTATTTGCCCGCTTTGCCATATTGTCCAAAACACGGTGCTTTAGTCTTCTTTGATAGAGCTGTAGATGATCACCGACATCAATTTTGGGCTTTGGGTCATACTGAGCTGCTTTCAGACTACCCCAAAGACTCCCTATCTCAATTAACAGCACTAGCTGCTTATATAGCCCCTCTGTTAGATGCTCCACGAGCGCAAGAGCTTTCCCCAAGCCTTGAGCAGTGGACGCTGTTTTATCAGCGCTTAGCGCAGGATCTAGGGCTAACCAAAAGCAAGCACATTCGTCATGACTTGGTGGCGGAGAGAGTGAGGCAGACTTTTAGTGATGAGGCACTAGAGAAACTGGATTTAAAGTTGGCAGAGAACAAGGACACGTGTTGGCTGAAAAGTATATTCCGTAAGCATAGAAAAGCCTTTAGTTATTTACAGCATAGTATTGTGTGGCAAGCCTTATTGCCAAAACTAACGGTTATAGAAGCGCTACAGCAGGCAAGTGCTCTTACTGAGCACTCTATAACGACAAGACCTGTTAGCCAGTCTGTGCAACCTAACTCTGAAGATTTATCTGTTAAGCATAAAGACTGGCAGCAACTAGTGCATAAATACCAAGGAATTAAGGCGGCAAGACAGTCTTTAGAGGGTGGGGTGCTATACGCTTGGCTTTACCGACATGACAGGGATTGGCTAGTTCACTGGAATCAACAGCATCAACAAGAGCGTCTGGCACCCGCCCCTAGAGTTGATTGGAACCAAAGAGATCGAATTGCTGTACGACAACTATTAAGAATCATAAAGCGTCTAGATAGTAGCCTTGATCACCCAAGAGCGACATCGAGCTGGCTGTTAAAGCAAACTCCTAACGGAACCTCTCTTGCAAAAAATCTACAGAAACTGCCTTTGGTAGCGCTTTGCTTAAAGCGTTACTCAGAGAGTGTGGAAGATTATCAAATTAGACGGATTAGCCAAGCTTTTATTAAGCTTAAACAGGAAGATGTTGAGCTTAGGCGCTGGCGATTATTAAGAAGTGCAACGTTATCTAAAGAGCGGATAACTGAGGAAGCACAAAGATTCTTGGAAATGGTTTATGGGGAAGAGTGAGTGGTTAGGCTAGCTACATTTAATGACAATGTGCAGGTTGTACATATTGGTCATTTATTCCGTAACTCGGGTCATAAGGAGTGGCGTATTTTTGTTTGGTTTAATCCAATGCAAGAACGGAAATGGACTCGATTTACTCATTTGCCTTTATTAAGTCGAGCTAAGGTGGTTAACAGTACAACAAAGCAAATAAATAAGGCGGATCGTGTGATTGAGTTTGAAGCATCGGATCTTCAACGAGCCAAAATAATCGATTTTCCTAATCTCTCGTCCTTTGCTTCCGTACGCAACAAGGATGGAGCGCAGAGTTCATTTATTTACGAAGCTGAAACACCATATAGCAAGACTCGTTATCACATCCCACAGTTAGAGCTAGCTCGGTCATTATTTTTAATTAACTCCTATTTCTGTCGAAGCTGTTTGAGCAGTACCGCTTTACAGCAAGAGTTCGACGTTCAGTATGAGGTTGAGCGAGATCATTTAGAGATAAGGATCTTACCCAGTTCATCGTTTCCTAAAGGGGCGTTAGAGCAGTCGGCCGTAGTGCAGCTTTTGGTTTGGTTGTTTTCGGATCAAGATGTTATGGATTCGTATGAAAGTATTTTTAGGCACTATCAACAAAATAGAGAAATTAAGAACGGCGTTGAAAGCTGGTGCTTTAGCTTTGACCCTCCGCCCATGCAGGGTTGGAAATTACATGTAAAAGGACGTTCTTCTAACGAGGATAAGGATTATTTAGTTGAGGAAATAGTAGGTTTAGAAATCAACGCTATGCTTCCTAGCACAACAGCTATTAGCCATGCCTCTTTTCAGGAAAAGGAGGCAGGTGATGGTAGTACGCAGCACATAGCGGTTTCAACAGAGTCAGTTGTTGATGATGAGCATCTACAGTTGGACGATGAGGAAACAGCCAATATAGACACAGACACACGAGTCATAGAGGCTGAGCCGACATGGATAAGTTTTAGTAGACCTAGTCGAATTGAAAAATCTCGCAGGGCAAGAAAAAGTAGCCAAACTATTTTAGAAAAAGAAGAAGCAACAACAAGTGAAAATAGTAATTTGGTTAGTACTGATGAGCCACACTTAGGTGGTGTCCTAGCAGCGGCAGATGTGGGTGGGAAGCAGGATGCAACCAATTACAACTCTATTTTTGCTAATCGATTTGCTGCTTTTGATGAGCTACTTTCAATTCTAAAAACTAAATTTGCATGTCGGGTGCTTTTTGAAGAAACCTTGGTTTTGCCAAAAGTTGGGCGTAGCCGATTACATCTGTGTAAAGATGGCTCACCAAGAGTGATTAAAGCCGTTGGGGTGCAACGTAATGGCAGTGAATTTGTATTGCTAGAGGTGGATGCATCGGATGGGGTGAAAATGCTTTCTACCAAAGTGTTGAGTGGCGTTGATAGCGAAACATGGCGGAATGATTTTGAAAAGATACGGCGTGGAGTGGTGAAGAGCTCATTGAATTGGCCAAATAGTTTGTTTGATCAATTATATGGACAAGACGGGCATAGAGGGGTGAATCATCCAAAGGGGTTGGGGGAGCTGCAAGTATCGAGAGAGGATATGGAAGGGTGGGCTGAGAGAGTGGTTAGAGAGCAATTTACGCATTAAAGGAATGACTGAAAGAGCCTGTAAACCCTTTTGTGTAAGTGCTTTTGCCGGTCAGTTAAAGGTGGCCATTTAAACGGTCACCAAATTCGATCATAAAACGGTTCATGGCCGGCTTCCAGTTGCGGATCGGCATCGTCCATTTCTTGGTCGCCGCCTGGATAGCCAGGTACACCACCTTCATCGCTGATTCGTCCGTAGGGAACACCTTGAGTTCATATTAATGGAATTTTCTACAAATAGCCTCCGTGGTTTTGAGGGGGGATTACAGACGATCCATAGTAGTAATCCAATGAGTTCTTGAGCGCGGCGACATGTTTGGACGCCTTGGCAAAAATTAGAGCCTGCTTGAAGTGCAGGCGAGCACGTGCTTGGACGATTGATCCATTCGCGGTCAAAAACTCAATCTTGGATGACAGCGTGTCAGGAAATCCAATATCGAAGTCCCGCCCCGTGTCAAAGTAGGGCATTTCATGATCAAAGGACGAAGCTTCCCAGGCCACTTCCCTAATATTCCAGCCGCTAGAAACAAGATTTCGTACGACTTCATCAACTTTTTTGCTTTCCAACTTGTCACAAAGTGCATAGGCAAGAGCTTTGGCGGCAGACACGTGCGTTTCCTCTTAAACATAGGTCGAACGGATACCCGAGGCAAAGCGGAGCATTAGTCCCAAAGCATCTCCGGTAGATCCGGAGGCTCCATACTGAAGGCATGGCATCTTGGGCATTGATATTTGAAACTTCTCTCTAGATAGCAGGGATTTCTTGGCCTTGCCTCATGCTGATAGCTTGTAAATATCACACGATCCTTAGCCCCACAAAGTGAGCATACTCCGTAGCTTTCATTTATAGAAATCGTCGTTAGATTGTCGCAGCATGTGCACGTTCCGACTATTTGCTCAGGAAGCATCGCCATACCTTGGCCTAGGTAAAGAAGATCAGACTCGTAGCCACATCGGTGGCAACTGAGCTTGTACGCAATGCCCATCTGGTTGTCTCACCTGAATCGTAACGTCAGAGCTATTCATCCATCCATTCGGCATCAATGTATGCCACTAAGCCGACCAGCTGACCGTTTGGACTGAAGTATGTTGCCTGCACCCCACTTGACATCTCATCAATACCACCGCACTGCGCTAGGCGCCGGTCCCACTTGCCCACAGAAGCGTCAGGATCGGCTGAGTTCCCCAAGACCCTTGTGAGCCATGCCTCCTTTAACTCAACCTCTCGAATGATTGCGTCGGCCAGCTCCTCCGCGTTATCTAGTTCGACATAGTCTGGAATTCGGACGTACGTTCTGAACACAGCTGGATACTTACTTGGGCGATTGTCATACATGACATCAACAATGTACCCGTTTGTGTAACCGTCTCTTGGAGGTTCGTATGACACTAGTGGTTCCCCTCAGCTTGCGACTAGATGTTGAGGCCTAACATTTTATTAGAGAGCAGGCTAGTTGCTTAGATACATGATCTTCAGGCCGTTATCTGTCAGGGCAAGCGAAAATTGGCCATTTATGACGACCAATGCCCCGCAGAAGCTCCCATCTTTGCCGCCATAGACGCCGCGCCCCCCTTTTGGGGTGTAGAACATCCTTTTGCCAGATGTGGAAAAGAAGTTCGTTGTCCCATTGTTGGCAATGACGTAGTAGCCGGCGAAAGTGCGAGACCCATTTGCGCTATATATAAGCCTACGATTTCCGTTGCGACTATTGTCGTAATTGGATGAACTATTATCGTAGTTGCTCTCAGAGTTGTCGTAATTTGATGGACTATTGTCGTAATTGCTTATGGAGTTGTCGTAGTTGCTTGGAGAAATGTCGTAGTTGGATGGGGAGTAGTCATAGGGAAGACGAGCTTCATCCACTAAAACAATTGGCAGGTCAGCAAGTGCCTGCCCCGATGCCATCGCAAGTACGAGGCTTAGAACCACCTTCAACAGATCGCGCATAGTCTTCCCCAGCTCTCTAACGCTTGAGTTAAGCCGCGCCGCGAAGCGGCGTCGGCTTGAACGAATTGTGTACGCCCAGCATGGGCATGAACTAATGAGGTGAAAGTCCTCTGTAGGAAGGTCACCATCCTTAGCGATTTATGATCGTTATTAGATGTTAACTACTAGCGAATGGCAAGGGCGGCTCCGCGAGGAGTTGTCTGGAGGAAGCCGGACGCAAAGCTGCGAGCTGATGAACAAAAACATCATATGAGGCGTAGGCTGAAGGCGAGTTGGCACAAGACAACGAAGCCATGTGATCTAACGGCCACCGTAAATGATGCAGCAGTGCAGTGACAGTACATGCTCTTATCTGGGGAGATCTGCTTAACAAGCGATCGGTAATCCACCAGTGAGGCTCTGGTTAATAAGTGCCTTGGCTCTAAGGAATGTATCGACCTTGGAGAGCGAATTAGATGCAAACCGATAGCGCGAACAGAGGCAACTCTGTGAGTGATTAAGCAGAAGTCAGCAGACGGCATAGTAGCCAAACGCCCATCGTAATGGTTGGGACACGGTGAAGGCCTGAACATTAAGAACAAAGGAGGAGCCTTGTCACACTTGAACACACGAACGCCGTCCGGCGATGACGTGACTCAGCGTAGCGATATGAAGCCAGCCTTTAGCAACGATCTATTCGAGCACGTGCTGCAGGAAGATAACCTCTCTGCGGCATGGAAACGCGTTCGAGCCAATAAAGGGGCCGCTGGCATCGATGGCATGACCATCGATGAATTCCCCGCTTGGGTAAGATCCGGCAACTGGAAAGCATTGAAACAACAACTGGTAACAGGCTGTTATCAACCCTCACCGGTAAGGCGTGTTGAAATAGCTAAACCAGATGGCGGCACTCGTCAGCTGGGTATTCCAACCGTTACTGATCGTGTAATCCAACAAGCCATTACCCAAGTATTAACACCTATTTTCGATCCTGAGTTTTCTGAACACAGTTTTGGATTCCGTCCAGGTCGTAATGGGCAGCAAGCGGTTAAGCAGGTACAGAGCATCATCAAGGAAGGACGCCGCTTCGCGGTGGATGTTGATCTGTCGAAGTTCTTTGACCGAGTTAATCACGATCTACTGATGACGCGCCTTGGCGACAAGGTGAAAGACAAACGTCTGCTTAGACTGATTAAACGTTACCTGAGAGCTGGGTTTATCGATAATCAGTTCAAAGGTGAGAGTCGAGTGGGTGTACCGCAAGGTGGGCCATTGTCGCCGTTACTGGCGAATATCATGCTCGACTCTTTGGATAAAGAACTTGAAAAACGCGGTCATAAGTTTGCCCGCTACGCGGATGATTTCACGATTCTAGTGAAGAGCCAGCGAGCTGGAGAACGAGTGCTGCGCAGTATCAGTCAGTACTTGCAAAGCCGTTTGAAGTTAGTGGTCAACACTGACAAAAGTCGTGTGGTTAAAACCAATGAAAGCCAGTTCTTGGGCTTTACGTTCAAGGCGAATCGCATTCATTGGCATCCGAAAACGCTGCTGAAATTTAAGCAGAATGTTCGCAAACTCACGAATCGCAACTGGGGCGTGTCAATGAAATACCAGCTATTTAAGATCAGCCAATATTTACGCGGCTGGATAAACTACTTTGGTATTGCCAGTGGCTATCAGCACTGCGTTGAACTGGATCATTGGATCCGGCGCAGAGTGCGAATGGCCTATTGGCGACAGTGGCGCAAGCCGCGCACTAAAGTAAGAAACTTAATGCGGTTGGGCGTTCATGTGCAAGCTGCAGTTGCATGCGGTATCACCAGCAAAGGCCCATGGCGTAGCTCTAAAACTCCGGGAATTAATCAGGCATTATCAAATGCTTACTTAAAATCTCAGGGTCTGTACGCATTGCGCGATGGTTGGATTAAGCTTCATCATTCTTGATGAAACGCCCTGTGCGGAGCCGCATGCAGGGTGTTGTGGGGGCTGAGGGCTAGAAACCCTCGGCTACCCGATTGTGCGGCGTCGCAGACTCATTGAGCAACCTTTTTGCCTGCGCAATTACAGTTCTCGGAAGCTCGATATTCAGAGGTTCTGTCACGCTCTTGAACAATTCGAGACTCCACGTCCACGTTTGATGATAGGCTGCACATAGTGCTCTTGGTTCTGCACTGCTTGTGCATGCCAGATAGCGATTATACGAGTCCTCCGAGATATCCTTTTCGAGCGCGCGTGAAGGTGTCGGCCAGTGGTCTGTTGCCCCTTCGTGGAGTCGAACCAGCTTGAGTAGGTTTTCATGTGCTTTGCTGAGCAAAGCCCAGGCGCGAGCGTACTCTCCCCGATTTAAAAGATTGGCCCCAAAGAGCATCAGGCTGATGAGGTTCAACACAAGCCCTTCCACCAGCGGCGCGCCTTCACGTATCGGGGGACCGCCCACGAGAGCGCTTGCGTACCTTGACAACTCTCCTGATCGGTCCAACAAAACAGCCGCCTCAAGCGAGGGAAACCACCCATAGCCTTGCCAAGTGGAAATGACCGGTATGTCCGATTTTCGCATGAAATGGAATTCACCGCGAATGCCGTTTTCAAAAAGTGCGGTGTGGTGGCCGAAGTCGTCCGGAAAGTAAGCAGCAACCGGACTTACGGCATTAAGCCACGAGCGCTGATCGAAATTTTCAAAATGGTCATCCTGGATGAACACTGCGAATTCGATATCAGAGAACTCGTCACCCTCTCCGATAGCAAATGAGCCGAACATCAATGCCGCGATTATTCGTGCATCCTCATGACAACCTTCCTTGAAGAGTTCGATCATTTTCAGTTGAAGCATAGAAATATCCTTTTATTGAAGCCACAGATTATGAGGAAAGGTATACGCAGATTTTTGTTTTTTTTCGTCAGCACAACGCCAGCAGCAAGCGCGCCGTTTTTTTGGCGTCGCCTTGACTGCTTTTGTTAGAAATTTAGTTGCTTGGCTGCAATGTCTTTTTACTTTCTTTAAGTCCTTTAACAGCCTGCTCCCAGGTACGCTTCAAGTGTGTCGCGTCTCCGGTTTCGCTATGACCTGAAACAACCAGCTTTGCTTTACCATATTTTTCCATCAATATTTTGGCGGACTCTGGCCAAGCCTCTAAATTTGCGTCACCCAAATTACCAAGGCCGTGAGGCTTAACAAAGCAACCGCCAAATAATATTTCCTTTTCAGGCAGCCAAACTACTACGTTGTCTTGAGTGTGGCCAGGGCCAGGATAAAACACTTCTATTTTATCTTTCGCCAGCCAATAACTAACCCCGTCAAATGAGTTTTTGGCTTGAACCTTACCGTCTTTTTTCAGAAGTTCATTCGTTAATTCAGACGCATACGTGGGGATAGACTGAGAGTTAAGCCACTCTATTCCCCCCGTACTGTCGCTATGGAAATGTGAGGAAACAGTGCCTTTTATTTTATAGCCGCGCTCCACAAACCAATTGACTAACTTTTCAGTATCTTTAGCAGTAAATGGAGTATCAATCAGATAGGCGTCAGCGCCTATGAGAACCACCAAACCGTGTTTAGTAACAACACCCCAACCTTTAACTTCTTCATACGATGTATGAACATAAACACCTTCTTCAAGCTTTTCAACTCTCAAATTAGGCAAAGTCTCACCTGCGACAGTAATACTACAAAAGACAAAGACACATAAAACAAATAATTTTTTCATATTTACCCTTTTCTAACATTTTATTAGTAAGCATGCTCGTTTTGTCACCCGCTGATGCTTACCGTTAATTAATATAATCACTTGTATTAAATAGACTTTCTTTAAAAATACAAGACACTCTGTTATTACAAATCGTGCATGCCGTCTATCCTGCTTGCACGATGCACATTATCTCACCCAAAGAACTCATAACATTTTAATTTATTTAGCATTAAATTAAAACTCTACCGGTAAACAAGCATCTCTAGGCGTAAAAAACAGGCACTTTTTTAAATCCCAGCTAGAATAGGCTGTATAGGCAGACAGTTGCAAGACAAGGAGCGTTTTATGTCTAACAGTCCATTTTTAAATTCTATACGCACGGATATGCGACAAAAAGGTTATGCGCTGAAAACTGAAAAAACTTACCTGCACTGGATTAAGCGTTTTATTCTGTTTCACAAAAAACGTCATCCTCAGACCATGGGCAGTGAAGAGGTCAGGCTGTTTTTATCCAGCTTAGCAAACAGCAGACATGTAGCCATAAACACGCAGAAAATCGCTTTAAATGCCCTAGCTTTTTTGTACAACAGGTTTTTACAACAGCCGTTGGGCGATATTGATTATATCCCTGCAAGCAAGCCTAGACGGCTACCCTCTGTTATCTCTGCAAATGAAGTGCAACGCATTTTGCAGGTTATGGATACTCGCAACCAAGTTATTTTTACGCTGCTGTATGGTGCAGGTTTGCGCATTAATGAATGCTTGCGTTTGCGGGTTAAAGATTTTGATTTTGATAATGGCTGCATCACTGTGCATGACGGTAAGGGTGGGAAAAGCAGAAACAGCCTACTGCCCACGCGCCTAATCCCAGCAATAAAATAACTCATTGAGCAAGCGCGGCTTATTCAGCAAGACGACAACTTACAAGGCGTAGGGCCATCGCTGCCTTTTGCTTTAGATCACAAATACCCTTCTGCTTATCGACAAGCGGCGTGGATGTTTGTCTTTCCCTCCAGCACGCTCTGCAACCACCCGTATAACGGCAAATTATGCCGCCATCATCTGCATGACTCCGTTGCGCGAAAGGCATTGAAGGCAGCCGTACAAAAAGCAGGCATCGTTAGCAAGCGTGTCACTTGTCATACATTTCGTCACTCGTTTGCTACGCATCTATTACAAGCGGGGCGTGATATTCGCACTGTGCAAGAACTCTTAGGGCATAACGATGTTAAGACCACGCAAATCTATACGCATGTGTTGGGTCAGCATTTTGCCGGCACCACCAGTCCTGCGGATGGACTGATGCTACTTATCAATCAGTAAAAGTAGATAAATATCTTTATGTAGCCCTGAGTAGCCCCTGATACTTTTTATGGTGAAAAAGATAAACAATCATAGAGGGGATAAATATGAGCCAGTTCTACCATTGTTCAGATAAGTTTAAGCAAGATACTGTCAATCACAGTGACCATTCATGGTCATTACACTTCCTCCAGTTGCCAGACAATGCCTAACATAAAAACGCAAAAGCCCAAAAGTCAGAGCTTAGGTGTTCTAGGCGTTTTCTAAGCGCTGAAGAAATACGTCTTACCGTAGATTGCGTGCGTTTCTGAAGCACATTTTCCTTATACATGGCTTTATCCCAGGCAGCTTCATCAAGCTCTTGGAGTAACAAGCCAGTAATAATGCGACACTCTCGGGTTTGTAGCGAGCCGCTGGTGAGATCGGAGTTATAGCGGAAAGGGGTCATTTGTAATTATTTGTGGGTGGAGGATAGTTAACTTATTATTGTAGTTGGAAGAGGCTGCTTTCCAAACATTAGCACCTCGTAATGCTTGTTACTGTATATTAATTTATGCTCTTAGCGCATGTTAATGGGCTATTACAATGCATAATGTCCACATCAAGATAACTGTGGCTTAACACCTGTACAAGCGAAAAAAATCAATCACCTGTCCGGAAATACGGGATCACTGTAAAGTGTTGGTGAGGCAGTCTAGGAGGGGGATTTAATTTGGGATACTGATGAAAGGATTATGATCAGTTGGATATAGGATCGTACTAAGCTGAGCGGCAGGTTAGCTAGATTAGTTAACCAGATAAGTGAAATCTAGTTCCAAACTATTTTGTCATTTTTAATTTTCGTATTAGCTTACGACGCTACACCCAGTTCCCATCTATTTTGTCACTCTTCCCTAAATAATCCTTAAAAACTCCATTTCCACCCCTCCCAGTTCCCAACTATTTTGTCCGCCCACAAAACCAAATCCGATTATGCAGCTGAGCGCATAATCGGATTTATTTATATTTACAGCCTTTTTAGTAAGTCTAAATTTACATTAATTGTCGGTAAGAATGGCGAAAAATGATGTTTTGTTGTTTTATAAGGCAATAGCTTGTTTTGATATAAAATGGCTTCAAAAATTTTTTGTATATCATAAGGTTTATCAGAGTTTTGGTAGCTAACTTTGACTCGGTTATCTTGGTAACTCAGTAATATACAAGGTAATAGCGACAATTTTAGTTGTTTAGCGACTTGGTAGCGATGGTTGCCATCCATAATAATACCTGTATGTATTTCACATGGAATGGGGGTCGTCCAAGTTCCATCACTGACAATTTTGTGACTGAGATAATCAATATGCTGTTTATCTGTTTCTTCTGATGAGCACAGAAATTGTATTGGTTTCAATTCAATATGGTAGATATTGCTAGTCATAACATCACCTGCCTTAAAAACGCTACTTATTCTCTAAGCTCACAAAGTATCCAGGTTCATAAGGAATAGATAAAAATTTTTCATAGAATATTTTAAAAGTGTCATCTGCATTTAAATCAGCAAATAGCTCTGGATGGATCCAGTGTGCGAGCTGCTGTATGGCAATAAAATCGTAAGGGCTATTATAAAATTGATGCCAAATAGCATAAAACTGTTGGTTTTTAACTGCATTACTGCCGGTATAAGCCGGTTTTTTTAAGTATTTCTCTAATTTTATTTTGGCTGCATTGAGGTCTTCATTGGGGCCTAAGCCAATCCAATCTCCTTCAGGCATAAACTTTGAAAAATTAGCACTGGTAATAACAATTTTATCTGGATCTGCGACAAGTACTTGTTCAGGGTTCATCATGTAGAATGTGTTAGGGGCATTTTTTGCACCAATATTGTCACCGCCAGCAAGCGAAACAAAGCGGCCAAAATTACCATCACCAAAAGTAAGGCAACATTCATCGGTATAACCGCCAATGCGTTCAATAAAAACTCTGGGTTTCTTTGGGGTGTTCTTTGCGAGTACATCACTAACTCGCTTTAATTGCTGTTCTCTAAATTCAATAAATTGCTCTGCGATTTTTTCTTCACCCCATAAAGCACCAAATAAGCGCATGGTAAGTGGGGTATTGTTTGATGGGTTATAGCGAAAATCAACATAGATAATCGGAATACCTGCTTTCTGTAATGCCTTATCGTGCCCTTGTTCTTCAATTGCAGTTTTTGCTTCGATATTCATAATGATGACATCTGGTTGCAAAGCTAACGCATGTTCTATGTTCAAAGAGCGTTTTTCTGTCCCACTGAATGTTGGGATATTTTTGAGTTGAGGAAAATGCTGACTATATTGACGCCATGTTGCAGGATCAGAAGTTTGCAGGTCGTTCCCCATTGCAACAATCCGTTTTGCAGGATTCTCTTTATCTAGCATGGCAACAAGATAAAGCATGCGGCCTTCGCCTAAAATGACTTTATTTACTGGAACGTTGACAGTAACTCTTCTACTTAAAATATCAGTAACAACAATAGGCTTTGCTGAAGTGGCCGTAGAGAATAGCAAGGTAAAAGTAAACAATAACAGAGAGATTATTTTGCTAGATAGCTTATGTTTTCCTTTCATATTGTCCCTTATTTATGAGAATGTTTTATCAGTAAAATGATTGCAATTAAGGATGCGATATAACTAATTGAAACATAATAAAAAAGCCAATCTATTCCAGGAAATAGAATAAATATGCTTCCTAAGGCAATTCCTCCTATAGAGGCGAATTGATTGATACTTTGTGATAAACCAAGTACATAACCTTGATATTCAGAAGATGTAGCAGAAGAGATTAATGCTGTGAGTATTGGTGTTGTTGCACCAAGTAAAATCCCCCAAAGTAAATACAGTAAGGCGAATCCCCAAATTATAGGGGTTATTGCTAGACCAATAACAACAATAATGCAGGCAAAGGTAATCCATTTTAAACGAATCAATGACACAGTTATGGATTGAAATTCGAACCATTTAGCCCATCGTTGAGCGGAAAGAATAACCCCCATAGCTTGTAGACCATAAATCAATCCAATAACCCAATAATCTATTGAGTAGGTATGATTAAGGTATAATGAAAAACTGGGAAGAGTGATCATTCGACTCATTAACAAAAGCCCCATTAGCAATATAAGATGTTTCACTATTTGTTGAGGGCGGTATTTTTTTGAGTTGTTAGATGATTTTTTTGCCTGCATCACTGAGTGATATTTTTTATCTGAAGGTAAAAAAACAAATACAGTAATAGCACAAACAGCGCAGAGTAGCCCTGCAATCATATTGATCCAAAAGAAATTGAGATAATCTAAGATTAACCCACCACACAGTGCCCCCAGTAAAGATCCGATATTTGTAGAGACTTGCAGGAAGGCAAAAAGTTGTGTTCGCTTTTTAGGCTCGGTGACTGAAACGCCATAAGCTTGCGCTGGAGCAATATATCCTGCGCAAGCACCTTGCACAGTTCTCAATAATAAAATTAGCCAAGGGTCGTTACAAAATGATAATAAAAATTGGGTAATTGCTAAGCCAAGCAATGCACGGATCATCATTGCTTTATTACCCATTTGATCACCCATTCGTCCCCAAAATGTACTGGTTAACATGATCCCTGCCATTGGCGCGACATAAACCATCGTCAAAGCGAAAGACAATAGCCAACCTGAGCTATTATTTTGTAAATGAATAGGCCAAAAAGGCCCACTCATTTCCATCGCTCCCATTGAAATAAGTTGGATACCAAATAAAAACCCGATAATCAGATGGCTTTTCAGTAAATTCACTGTTTGTTCACCTGATATTGGGATAGATTTAGTTTACTGAAGGCTGGATGAGGGATGCTAGGATCTAGCCCTAAATAGCCCATACACCAGTTATATATTTCATTTGTATAAGGGAGCGGAATATTGAGATGTTCACCTATACGAACCAGTAAACTTAATCCATAAACAATATCTTCTTGAAATACTCGATGTTGTTTATTAAAAGACCAGCCCTTTTGATCACGCTTTATTAATGGTAATTGGATCCCATGATAGGCTTGATTGGTACGAAGTATTGACCAAAGTGTTTTTGTGTCACTAATTTGGTTGGGATAGATTTCGCGTAATTCATCAATTAAGGATTTTATTGTCGCTAAAGAAATACCTGCGCAATTGACTAAATGTCGGCAAATAGCGAGTCGTTCTTCATCGCAACGCTGTAAATAATAGGCACTAAGTTCAGTGCAATCATTCCACCAGCAGATAGGCGATTCAAAATAGCTATTATGCCATTGAGCGTATGGGCCGATTAGCCCATAGATCACTGAGCTATGCATGATGGGGTTTGCTGGTGTTAGCGTAATTTCTAAATAATTATCGAGAATACCAATAGGAGCTGAATATAGCCTTGATAACCATTCATGAAGTTGCTTTTTATTGGTTTGATTTTCTCGATGATGAAAAGCAATAAATAATGCCGATTTTTCACCACCGAAACAGATTTTGACCCCAGGCTCTAACCCCCATGCAATATGAGGGACATCTTTCATTCCCCAAATCACGATATTAGGATTATCTTTAAAAAACTGTTCAGCAAGCCAGTCAAAGCCATTGATCCCAGGAATAGCCCCAATAAAAACAGTTTTATCAGAAGATAAATAAGGAGAGATAAAACCTAACCAGTTTGCTTGGCGGTGAGAAGGAACAGTAAGAATAATAATGTCTGCTTCAGGTATCACCTGTTGTGGTGAATGGGTTATTAGCTCTACAGGATAGTTTTTTATCTCGCCATTATTGTAATGAACGGACAGGATATTATTTTGTTGCTGGTGGCGTTCAACTGTTGTGGTATTTTGGGTGAGTAGTGATGCTGTTATATTAGGATATTGACTAAACAAAGCTACAGCAAGGTGGCCTGTTTGACCTCCTCCACAAATCACTATATTAAGATGTTTGTCTTTGGACATCACTTCCCCCTTAGCTAGCTTTCTCTAATGAAATCGTATTAGTGAGCCAGTAATTAAGTTGGTGAGATATATCAGGTGAGATCAGATTGCGAGCGCTGAGCCACTGCTCATTGAATACGGTGTTAAGGTATTTTTCACCGCCATCGGCAACGATGACAACAATATTACCGTGAATAGTATCGTTATTAATGAACTCTAAAGCTTTATAAACAATTCCGCCAGTTGAGCCTCCGACTAACAAACCATATTGGCTAGCAAGATATCGTGCCGTTTCAAATGCTTGAATATCTGAAACTTGTGCATTATGGTCAATACAGCTGTAGTCTAGTACTAACCCAACGACATCCCCTTCAGGGGTTCCTGTTCCTGATTGATAATAAGGTTTTCCTTGATGCCCAAAAACAATGGATCCCTCAGGTTCAACAGCAACTGTGATAGTTTGTGGATTATGTGACTTTAATCCTTGGGATACACCTGTTATTGAACCACCGGTACCAACGCAGCCTACATAAGCATCAATTCTGCCAATTTGTTCTATGAGTTCACAAACTAATGCAGCATAACCACCTGAATTTGCTGCATTGTCAGATTGATTCATAAATGTTGCATTGGGGAGCTGAGATGCGAGTTCATTCGCTAGGCGTTGGCGTTCGACAACAGCCACTTCATTTTCCTGATAGTTGCCTGTGACATAACGGATTTCAGCACCTAATGCTTTCATTATTGCGATTTTGTCAGGGGAGGCGTGATGATCAACAACAGCAATAAAATGCAAACCAAACTCAATGGCAGCAAGTGCAAGGCCTATTCCAGTATTGCCTGATGATGATTCTACGATGGTGCTTTTAGGTTTAATTTTTCCAGACTTAAGGCCAGCTATGACCATATTGCGAGCCATTCTGTCTTTCATACTTCCGCCGGGATTGTTCTTTTCTATTTTAAAAAATAGGGCACTTTTCTTATGGGGAATTGCAATACGTAAAATGGGCGTATTGCCTATCAAATCAGTGATTTTGCTGTAGATCATAAGCTTACCTATTTAGTGTCTTTGAAAAAGATAAACTGCCCAACATTGTTTTCCTGTGCATATAACCGACAAGGTATTGGGTGTCGATGAAATTGATTTTCAAGCAAATCCATTTGATATCCCGCAGTATTAACGAATCCTAATAAGTCACCTGCTTGGGGAAGGTTATTAAATAAAATAAGTCTGTGAGTAATAACGTCATCTTCTAAACAACTATGTCCCGCTATCCAAGCTCGGATAGGTTGTTGTTTTGCGTGCTTAGTAACAATATGAAAGGGGTCGATTAAAAACTCAGAGTTAAACCATGTTTCACAGGCGCTAAAACTACTGCCTTCAACAAATATAATAGGGTGTTTGGATTGCTGGCAGGTACGCACTACTCGAAATAGAGTGATAGCACTTTGATCGACAAGGCTACGGCCAGGTTCTATCGTTAGTGTGATATTTAGCCTATTAATGTATTGGGCTATAGTCTCATTATCCGTACATTGGCTTGTCAGTAAGGCGTTAAGCCATTGCTCTGCGGATTGTTCACTACCATAAGGATAAAAATCGGCTGGAATACAGTGATTTTGATAAGTTTCAGTGGTTTGATTATTAATCCAAGTTTGATAGTGTTCTGTTGGGACATATTGAATCGGTAGCCCACCTCCGATATCGATAGTTTGGATGTTAAGCCCTAATTGTTGGGATAATTCAATCAGTGGTAATATTTCGTGAAAAGCTTGCACCCGTGAGGTTAGTGTATAGCCACCTAAATGGAAGTGAATACCTTGCCATTGTAATTGATTATGTTGTTTAACTAATTTAAGAGCACTAACAAAAGCTGGGTATTTCATACCAAATCGTGAATGGCTTGAATGCGGTTGATAGCGCAATAATATTCTTGCTTTACGTGAATGAGATCCTAATAAACGCAGAATATCGTGTAGCTCTTCAAGGGAATCTACGACAATCAGCGACTGATGTAATATAAGTTGCCAGAGGAAATCATCTGTTTTGGCGGGCCCTGTCGCGCAGAGTTTTTCAGGTGAAATACCGTATTGGTAAGCGTCTTTCCATTCATGAAGGCTTGAAACATCAACGCCAATATTTTCTTCGATAGCTGTTTTGAGTAGGATATTTGATTGATTAACTTTTACGCCATATAAAATGCATCCTTTCACGTGATGTTCTTGAAAAACGGCTTTCAATTTTAGGATATTTTGTTTCATTGTATGAGGAAAAACTAAGTTCAATGGTGAACCATACCGCTTAATCAAGCCGACAAGCTGTTCATTATTAGCAAAACATAATTGATGAATTAGAGGATCCATAATAGGAGGAAGCTCTATTGGGGCGATTGTTTTTGCTGATAAAAGAGTAACAGTTGAGATATCGACTAAGCTAGTTTGATCCACCATGATTTTACCTCTTAAAAGTCAACAGTGATTGATCCCATTACCGTTCTTGGTGAGCCTTGAGCGAAAGTGCTATAAGACGCTACACCAGACCAATAACGTTCATTTAAAATATTGTTGATATTTAACCTTAAAGTGACAGGGGTATTAGACACCGTTGTTTTGTAAGCAGAACCGACATCAACAGTTGTCCATGAAGGAATTGAATGCGTATTTTCTTTGTTTACGTATTGGCGAGTGTGATAATTAACATTGCCATTGATACTTAAACCAGAAACTGAGGGAATATCATATTCTGCACCAATATTCGCTACCCACGGTGATACACCTATTGGTTCATGACCTTTATTTTGTCCTGATGCAGTTTTAGTCAGCTCAGCTTGAATATAAGTAACTCCTCCCGTTAAACGAAGAGATTCAAAAGGTTTACCTGATATGCTCAGTTCTATCCCCCTATTTCTTTGTTCATCATTTGCTGAATAAATCATACTGTGAGGATCTAATGACCCACTTGGTTTACTAATTTGGAATAGGCTTAATGTTGTTATTGCGGAAGGTCGTTCATATTTCACACCTAACTCGTACTGTTTTGAACGAAATGGTTTCATCATTTCGCCACTGTTTTTTGCATTGGCTGGTGCTGCACTGCCTTTACTTAGCCCTTCTACATAATTTGCATATAGAGAAATATCTTCTGTAGGTTTAAATAATACTCCGATGAGAGGTGTTATTGCGGACTCATCATAACGCGTTGAAAGCTGGCCTGAAGTAAAGTTATCAGACTGTACTTTTTGATAGCGAACTCCTGGAGTCACCATAAAATCATCATTAAAGAAACCAATAGTATCGACGAAGGAAATTCCTGACAGTGTATTTTCAGAGCGCTTAGTTATTTCAGGGTAAGTCGGGATCTGTTTATCAATATAAGTAGGGTTAAATAGATTGGTTATATAAGGTGTCCCTGCTGTAGTACCGACATTATAGCGATCAAAATATTGATTCCATTGTAATGCGAGTTGGTGTGATATATCCCCTGTCATGAATTCGCTTTTAACCCCAGTCCCCATTGAATAGCGTTGAGTTTTGCTTTGAAAATTCATGATATAGGTTGATATATCACCTTGGTCGTTAAGAATGGTATAGGTTTGTTCACTAACTCGATCAATACGGGTACGTGCTCCGCCTATATCCATAAATAGAGAAGTATTACTTAATATGTCATATTCCATATGCAGTAGTGCGGAGTCATCATTAGATTTCCACCATGTCCAAGGGCTGGCTAAATTAGTTTTTCCATTTGGGGCAGAAGGAACAATGCCATCAGCACCTAAATAAAAAGGCCGGTTACTCGCATTCATGTTTTGGTTTTGAGTAATTAAATCTAAGGACGCGCGAAAACGTTCATTAGAGTAATCTAAGGCAATTGCACCAACACCTAGCCTACGTTTTTGATGGTCTACGGGTGTATCACCATTGGTGTAGCTACCGTTAATACGGATACCAAAATATTGGTTATTCCCTAGGTCATAGAGGCGTCCTACATCCAGTTTGCCGCCTAATTGTGAATCACTGAGGTACTGAGCGGTTAATTGCGTAATAGGTTGGGCACTTGCACGTTTAGTCACGACGTTGATAACGCCACCGACACCTCCTTCAGGAGACATACCGTATAGCAGTGAAGCTGGTCCTTTTAAGATATCAACACGCTCTGCATAATCAGTTAACAGCTGAAAATTAGGGGATACACCATAAATTCCATTTAATGCAAACTCGCCGATATTACCTTCAGTAATCGGAAATCCTCGAATATATAAAGAATCAAGAAGCCCACCTTTTGAGCTACTAATCTGTATTGAGGTATCATGGGATAAAATATCTGAAATTTGCTGTGCTTGTTGTGACTGCATATAGGCAGAGTTGTAATTCGAGATATTAAATGGAATATCCATAATATCTTTATCACCTAATAACCCAGCTTGCATTGTTCGAGATGAAAAATTATTAGGTTGTTGGTTATTATTACTTTTTGTGGTTACAAAGATACTATCTTTATTTTTGGGCTCGTTAGTTTGAGCATGTGCAGTTATTGTACTGGATAGCCCTATAACAACATATAACCACGTAGAATATATGTTTATATTTTTAGCTGTGTATTTGCTTTTTTTCATTATTGGTTTATTTTTCATATTTAAATATCATTCAATTGATTTTTAATAAAATGAAGGGAACAGCGTTATAATCGCCTTCTTATTTTATGGAGTGCTAATTATTTCGGGGAATAACCGAAAAGGATTGGTTAACCCATGTTGTATTCGATAATTAGTATATTGTTGAATATGCATACTAAGTAGCGAACGCGTTTGCCAAGGCGCATTCATAAATATTTGATATTCATGCTGCCATAAATTGGCATCAATTCGTGGTTGGAGTTGTTTAAAAATATCATGGACAATGGTTTTTAATTCTCGCCAGAGTTGATGATTGGTTAATCGATAATATCGGGTTAGATGCACGGCTAATTCATGTAAATGACTGACTAAACAAGCATCGATTAAAAACGTTCTAACTGGCTCTATATCTTCTTCAAAAACAGTCGGTAAGATACCAGGCCAGCGATAAGCTTGTAGCTGATAACCTCGTTGGTTCAATAGCGGTAAAAAAGTTCGTCCATCACCATAATCGCGTATTAAAAACTTTTCAGGAATGCCTTGGGCAGTGAAAAGTACTTGCGTATTTTGCTGGTGGGCTTCCAGAGCCACCCCATAAAGTAAAAACAGTGAAATACAAGGCTCTAAAATCACAGTTGCATAATGGTTAAACCATTGTCTAGGTGTTAAACCTGATTTTTCAATCAGTTCAGTAAATATTGGTCGAGGCTGATAGGGTAAATCAGTAAACAGCGTTGCTACTGTTATTGGTAGTAAATGATCGTTGTTTTCATAAGCCTCGGCGCAACGAAATACGACTGAAAGAAAGCGGCCTGCGGCATCATCTTGCTCGATCGCATGGCGGTAATAAATTCCCATATCTTCACGCAGAGACTGGATTTTTCCATTGAAATCATGTTCGTGATTTAAAATATCGTCAATGAGCTGACTGATCCTAGGCCCCATATGAATAGATTTCGCTTGTAAGCTACGCATTTCGCTAGTCATCCAAACAGAGATGGGTAGCTTTATAAATGCGCGATTAGCCGTATCTGTTGGTAGCATTGTTCGAAATGACATAGTAGGTTTTGTTTCTAACTGAGGGCCATCAATGAATAGAATCTCATCTTCAATCAGTGAAGCTGCTTGTTGTTTTACCCAATGATTTAAATGCCATTCATGAACGGGAAGGGGTAGCCATTGTTGCGGATCTTTCCCTTGTTGGCTGAGCCATTTAACCCATTGCTGAGCGACGATAGGGAATTGTTGAAGGAACCACTCGTGAATATTTGACACATGCGGTAGTGATTCAACATAGGCCATATCTCGGCGAAGAGCCATAATTGTTAAATTGACGGTTGCATTAAATTCAGGAGAGTAAGCGGCGACATCTTGAAAACTCATGTTTGGTCTACTTTTCCATGTCGGATAATAAGGATGACCTTCTAATGACCCCCATTGATCAAGAAACAAAGCTGCATTACGTACACTATATTGTTCAGTAACCCAATCAGTGAAGTAGCGGATATTGCCTTCTTCCATTTGAGAGTTAATCTGTGTTAACCATTTGGTACGATAGTTGCGTGCGTTAATATCATTATTGATACTATTTTTAATATCTGATTTTAATTTATTTATATTATTATGATTAAATTTTATATCTAATTCATCGACTAACTTATCCAGAAGATAATCTGTCGTTTGAATAATTTCTTTTTGATTGTTTTTATTAATTAAATAAATATCCCCATAATTAAAGAATGTATCTGCTGGGTAGATTTCCATATTATTAAAAAGGATTTTATCAGGAGCGTTCTTGAGTTTGTAAATATATCCGCAATGATCTGTATCCCAATAAATTCGTTTTTTATCAATGAGGTTCTCAGCAAATAAACAATGAATAAAGCGTCTAAGACTATTATTATTCGAGTATTTTTCATTAATGCTAAAAGCTGCTTTATTTATGGGGTTATTTATCATAATCAGCCTCTTAAGCCGTGAAAATGAATCAATTAACGTCATATATAATCTATATTCATTAACGAGAGAATATAGATAAGAATACTTGAAAGAAGATTCTAATAACGTTAGCATTACAAAAAAAAATAGTAAATGATAATTATTCTTTTTTTTATTCTCAGCTGTGAGCGAAAGGAAATAAATATGCTATTCAAATAATTAACAAGAAAGGTACAACCATGGCTGATTATGCAACGGTTTATTTATTTGTTCCCGGTGATCATCCTCAATTCTTTGATAAAGCTTGTATTAGTGGTTCAAATGTATTGATTTTAGACCTAGAAGATTCAGTTCATCCTTTACATAAACCTATAGCTAGACAAGAAATCGCAAGCTGGCTAATAAATTATCAACAGAATGGGCAATCACCCAAAATAGCGATTCGAATTAACCAACCAGATAGTGTTGAATATCAAAAAGATATTGATTGGATAACCAATAATCATTTATTACCTTATTTGTCTTATCTTGTTATACCTAAAGTTGAATCTGCAATCATGGTTAATAAAGTGAGAACACATCTGCTTTCTCACTTATCTGCCGATAAAGATTGCCCCATCATCGCGATTATTGAAACGGCATGGGGGCTACATCGTATACATGAGATTGCGAGTTCAGGGGTTTACCGTTTGGCATTTGGTTCGTTAGATTTCTCATTAGATATGCAGTGTGACATGTCACGAGAATCGTTGTTATTTGCAAGAACACTGGTAGTGCTTGCTTCACGCTTAGCGGGGCTTTTATCTCCCATTGATTGTGTAACACCGGATATTGATGAGTTATCAGTACTTGAGGCCGAATGCTTACATGGTAAAGCTTTAGGTTTCACTGCTAAATTAGCAATCCATCCGGCTCAAGTTCCAATAATCAAACAGTCGTTTGATATAAGCGAGCAGCAGGTCGCTTGGTCTAAAGCTGTGTTACATAAAGCTCAAGACCAATATGCATTTAAAGTCGATGGAAAAATGGTCGATTTGCCGCTAATTTTGCAAGCAAAACGATGGTTAGATGGTTGATGGGAACTCAAGTTATCACTGTTATCTATTAATTTTTTAATGGGATTACTTAACCTAAGAAACGTGACATATCACGGAACATTTCTTGCCATTCGTTATCATCAATATCCATTAACCCAAAGTAGCGCAGTATAAAAGCACCTTCGGTGGCAAGAAACATTAAACGAGCGCGCTTCCCTTGCTCTGTTGACGTGTCTAGGTTACGTAAACGATCTCGATACCAAGTTCGTGTACTTTCTAAGTATTCAGGTGTTTGTAATAATGAAGCCATTAATGCGGCTCCTTTTGCAATTGCGGTTTTATCGTGCTCGTATGTTGCGAGTCTATGGGCATTGATACGATTTTCAGGGGAATCATCTTTTTCAATTTCACGGTTAAATATTTGATCATAGGAGTAGCTCCAGCGATCAAACATAGCGTCGATTAACGCTTCTTTGTTTCCAAAACAATATTGAACCCCACCTTTAGAAATTCCCATTGATTTTGCAACAGCATCAATAGTCAGAGCCGCAGCACCTTGTTTAATGACAATGTCTTCAGCAGCATCAAGTACTTTATCGCGATCAATCGTTCGTTGACGTCCCATTTAAAAAAACCTCTTTTCAATACGTACGTATGGATTTATATTGTAGCACGATCATTAATGAATAGTGATTAAATAAACGTGTAGAGATTATTTTATGCTAGCAGATTACAAACGCTGGATTATTTTACTTTTAGTTTCAAGTGTACTTTTCCTCATCGTTATCGATGTCACTGTGTTATATACCGCTTTACCTCGATTAACACATGATTTAGGAGCAACATCTTCCGAAAAATTATGGATCATGAATGCTTATCCATTGATTGTGGCTGGGTTATTGCCTGCTGCGGGTATGTTAAGTGATCGTGTTGGTCATAAGACCATGTTTTTGATGGGATTACCCCTATTTGCACTTGCATCACTTTGTGCTGCATTCTCGCCTACAGCCACGAGTTTGATTTTATCACGTGGTTTTTTGGCTGTTGGGGCTGCAATGAGTATGCCTGCAACCTTATCGATCGTTAGACATGTTTTTCTAGAGCCAAAAGAGCGTGCGTTAGCAATTGGTATTTGGTCTGCGGTTGCTTCCGGTGGAGCCGCAATAGGGCCTTTAGTTGGAGGGATCTTGCTTAACCATTTCTGGTGGGGATCGGTTTTTTTAATTAATGTGCCTGTTGTATTACTTGTATTACCTTTTGCGTGTTTCCTCATTCCTAAATGTGGTGGTGAAGGTTCGCAAAAAATTGATTATATGGGTTCTGGTTTGGTGCTGATTGGCTTGATAGGAGCTATTTATGCTTTAAAAGAACTCGGTAAACCTTATACAAACTGGTGGGAATTTGTTATTGCGGCGGTAATTGGTGGCGTATTTTTGACAATATTTACCCGTAGACAAATGGGTTCTCAATCGCCAATGATTGATTTTAAATTATTTACTAACCCACGTTTTAGTGCTGGCGTTATTATGGCCATATTATCAATGCTGATTATTGTTGGTATTGAATTGCTGTTAAGCCAAAGATTGCAACTCGTGATGGGGTATACCCCCCTTCAAGCCGCGATGTATATCATTCCTATTCCATTGGCATCGGTATTAGCCGGTCCTTTAGCGGGCATGTTTTTACATAAGATAGGTGAAAGATATCTCACTATTTTTGGTTTTGTTTGTACATTGATTGGGGTGATCGGCCTTACATATGTATATCAAAGCTCAACTGGAGCCATATTATTAGCGTTCTTATTTTTTATTGGCTTTGGGCTAGGAGTTGCGTTCACCACAGCATCAACCACCGTTATGTTAAATGCTCCAGATAGTAAAGCAGGTATGGCTGCATCTATTGAAGAGGTTGCTTATGAAATCGGTAGTGTTCTAGGTGTGACCTTCATGGGAGGGCTGATGAGTGCCATTTATACTATGAAATTATCGTTACCTGATGACGTTATTGTTGATACAAAAGCTTATGACAGTATTGATGAAGCATTTATCGTTGCAGAAAGCTTGCCTAGTGATAGTGCTAATGTATTAATCACGCAGGCTAATATTGCTTTTGACCAAGCATTCACAGGGGTCATGATATCAACGTTGGTTATTTTGATACTAAGCACATTATTACTTCCTTTATTTTTCAGAAAAAATTAAATTTGATATAAACCGTGTGCTAACCTTTAGCATACGGTTATTCTTTTTTATTAACGTATAATAAATTAGATTGTTTATTTAAAATGAATTGGCGTAATAATATATAATCTGTTTAAATTATTTTTTAAGGATGATATGTGTCTCATTTAAATATTACGGGTTATATGAGTGAAAACTATTGGGAACAGGCAAATCGTTATCTTATTAGAAAAATGCTAATTTGTTTTTTTTATGAAAAAATTATTTTACCAGAGGTTTATAATCTAAATAACTATGAGTTAAATCTTGATGAGCAAGGTATATCTTATACTTTTTCAGCAACGCCCTATTGGATGGAATATCTTGATATTGAAATTAATTCGATTAAAAAAACGAAGAATGGAAAAAATGTTAATTTAGATGCTTTGTTATTTATTTTAGAATTAAAAGATAAACTTATTATTAATGAAAAAGTATTACCTATATATTTAGATGAATTAATTGCTACCTTGAATAGCATGACATATAAGCTACAAGCGAATAAACTTAATTCTAAAGAGTTAGCTCACGCCAATTATCAAACCGTTGAAGCATCAATGAATGAAGGATTTCCATTAATGATTGCTAATTATGGTCGTCATGGATTTGATTCTATTGATTATTTCAAATATTCTCCTGAATGTGCAGAGAAACAACAAGTTTTATGGATAGCTGTGCACAAAAGAAAAGCTAAATTTTCTAGCATATCATCGATTAGTTATCAGCAATTAATTGAGTCCGAACTATCTAGTCAACTAATTGAAAAATTTAGGGAAATTATAGATAAAAATGCAGTGCTCAATGATGATTATTATTGGATGCCAGTACATCAATGGCAATGGCGAGAGAAAATATCAACCCGATTTACACCTGATATTGCAGCTAAACAAATTATTTTTTTAGGGTTAGGAGACGATCATTATTTAGCTCAGCAATCTGTACGGACATTATACAATGTTAGTCATCCAGAAAAGTGTTATGTTAAAACTGCATTGTCAGTTATAAATACTGGTTTTATAAGAACTTTATCACCCATCAGTATGGAGCTATCACCAATGGCTTGTGAGTGGGTAGATGCGCTAATTCGTCAAGATCCGTATTTTTTAGAAAAAGGATTTAGATTAATTAAAGAAATTGCCACTATTAGCTATCGAGATAGTCGAATTGAAGATGTATTTAATGATGAACAGCATGCTGAACACCCTTATAAAGGTATGCTTTCTTGTTTATGGCGTGAGTCTATTGTCGATAAAATAGCTGAAAATCAAAAAACAATTACAATGGCATCACTGTTACATATTGATAAAAACGGTAATGCTTTTTTAACTGAATTAATTCAAGACTCAGGGTTATCAGTTACTGAATGGATAAATAGGTATTTAGATATATATTTTTCACCGCTATTGCATGCCTTCTTTTGTTATGACTTGATTTTTATGCCTCATGGTGAAAATGTTATTTTAGTGCTTGAAAATAATCAACCGGTTCATGTTTTTATGAAGGATCTTGGTGAAGAAATTAAATTTTTAAATGCAAAAATAGAAATACCCGAAAGTTTATTGCGATTATCAATAAAAGTAGATGATGACCTTAAGGTTGACTATATATTTAATGATGTTTTTAATGGTATATTCCGTTTTTTAGTGCCTATTTTAAATAAAGCATTTTTATTTTCTGAACAACAATTCTGGGGACTAGTTAAGAAAAAAATAGTAAATTACCAAGAAAGATATCCTGAATTTGCAGATAAGTATCATCGTTATAATCTATTTAAACCTGATATACCATTAATGTGCCTAAATCTAATGCAATTAAAAAATAATAGTGAAATTGTTGATTATGATAACAGAGTACAAGAAATGAAAACCACTCAAAGGCTATGTAATCCTCTTTTCTTACTCAAACAAGAGGGGTAAGCATTTATCATGGTGATTAAATAAGTACTAGTTTAACCACCATGATATACACATCATATTTTGAGTGTATTTAACAATTATCTATTTCACTTTTCTAATTAAGAATATGCCAAGGAATGGGCAGATAGCGAATAGTGAAAATAGCCAAACAGACGCTTGTTGTGCCCCTTCTACGCCTCCTGGATTAATGAGACCCGTATTGTTAACAACCACACCAACGAGGGCCGCGGACAGTGCAGTTGCATATAACTGAACGGTAATAACAGAAGAGGATGCAAGGTTTTCCTCGCCTTTAGGGGCGGCATTGAAAACTCTTAGGACAAGGTGTGGCCAGCAAATACCAATACCTAGTCCGACTCCCATCATCGCTATTAAGTAAATAATAAACAGTGCGATTGAATGCACGAGTTGTAAGTTAGGTGTCAATATTGCGAGAACAACTAATGACATAAATATGATGACCGGACCCGCTCTTAATATCTTTAGTACTATTGAGCCAGTTTTGTTTGCACTGAATAAAGCACCGATTGTCCAACCTGCTGCCATAATCGCTGTCAGGTAGCCAGCAGATAGTGGAGAAAAATGATGAATAGTTTGTAGAAAATATGGGACATAGATTTCGGTTGTCATTCCTCCAACTAGCAAACTCATGGTCAGATAAATGATACCAAGTGCACTTTTCAGTGAATATGAGCCTGTTGGCAGTAGGCGTTTACCATTTTTGCCATCAATGAGTGCGATAGTGACTAAGATACCAATACCGACCAATAGACCAATAGTATTTGATAAGAGATCACTAGAGAGACTGCCTATGGATATAGTTAACACGGAGGCAACTAATAATATAATGGCTAGTAAAGGTAGCTTATTGGCTTGTTGTGCATGGTTGTTTTTTCTTGGTAGTTGGTTTATCACTATTAATGCGAGCAGGATCGCAACGGGTAGCAATGACCAAAATGCCCAACGCCAATGGCCGCCCTGAGCAAATATTCCTCCAATCGCAGGGCCACAAAGAGTTGCTATACCCCACATACCTGAAACAATCCCCATTGCTCTTGACCAAAGGTTTTCAGGGAAAACGACGCGGATCAAAGCATAACTTAATGCGAATAGTATTCCTCCTCCTAGACCTTGAAATGCTCGGCCTACTAATAGAGATAGCATTGAGGGAGATGCTGCACACCAAATAGATCCTAATGAGAATAATAATAACGCGGTCAAATAAGCAAATTTAGGCCCTAAGTTATTGAGTATTTTACTCGATAAGGCAGAGCCAACAATTGACGTCGCCACAAATATGGTGGTATTCCATGCATAGTATTCGAGCCCTCCAATATCATTGACGACACTGGGTAAAATAGTCGTAACTATATAGATATTAATGGCATGGAGTGCGACACCGCCAGTAAGGGCTATCGTTAATAGTGCGTTAGTTCCACGAAGTAAATCAGCCCATTTGGCTTGGGTTATGGTTGATGGATCATTGCTCATAGCGAGACCTGCTAGACGAAAGGGTTAAAAAAACGTTAATATCCAAGTATTGACTTGGATATTAGAGTGACACAATGATTAATGCAAGTAATTACTTTGATAATTTAAACCTTAGCCAAGCGGTAGATAAGGTGCTGTTTTGTATTAAAACTAAAGGCCCTATATCAACCGCAGTGATAGCAAAAGATCTCAATATGACTGGTGAAGCTGCTCGCCAGCACATTCAAAAATTGTCTGCACTAGGCTTGGTTGAAGGTGTTCAGTGTACTTCACAGTTAGGTGCGGGAAGACCTAGACAAAATTGGGTATTAACTGAATTAGGCCATCAACGTTTTCCTGACACTCATGCTCAATTGACTTTGCAATTGATTGATTCTGTAAAAAATATTTTTGGTGGTGAAGGTTTAGAAAAATTGATCGCCCAGCGCGAAAAAGAGATGAAAGATAAATATCTCTCTCGGTGTGGGGTATTATCTTTTGTTGAAAAATTACGAATGTTAGCCGATGTTCGTAGCGAAGAAGGGTATATGGCTAGAGTTGAACAAGATGGCAATAGTTGGCTGTTTATTGAAAATCATTGCCCTATCTGTGCAGCAGCAACAGCCTGTCAAAATTTTTGTCGTTCAGAATTGAAATTATTTCAAGAGGTTATGGGAAAAGACGTCACTATTGAAAGAGAACAGTATTTACTAGATGGTGCGGGTCGTTGTGTTTATCGAGTCCAAAAGATTGGATAACTGAAACTATTAAACCACCTAGAATAAAGATCATGAATAATAAATCACATACTAGATACATTATTCATGATTATATCATAAAATAATAATTCATTTTATTAGTAATTAATTGTTTTTATAATTGATTCATATTGCCTTTAATAATAAATTTATTTCTATTATCTTTATTAAAGGTGTTTATATGAAATGCATTATTTTATGTGGTGGTAAAGGTATGAGAATGGGAGGTGATGTATCTCCATTACCAAAACCATTAGTGAAAGTAAAAGATGAAAGCCTAATATTACATATAATAAAAATATATTTAAAGTATGGTGTGAATGATTTTATTCTCCCTCTAGGGTATAAGGGTGATTGGATTAAAGAATATTTTGTTAATTTAAAATGGAAAATTAATGATTTTAAATTAACAATGAAAAATAATGCAATTGAGATTTATAATGATAATCTTGATTTTAATATTCATTTTATCGATACAGGGTTAAACTCACAAACAGGGTATAGAATAAACCAGTGTAGAAAATTAGTCAATAATGAGGATTTTTTACTGACTTACAGTGATGGATTAAGTGATATAAGTATTGATAAGTTGATAAATCATCATAAAAAAGAAAATAAAATAGTTACAGTTACTGGAGTTAATAGAGAAAGCCAATTTGGTGTTTTAGACGTTGAAAATAAATTGGTTACGTCATTTAAAGAGAAAGAAAAGAGTGAAGAGATTATTAATGGTGGTTTCTTTTGTTGTAAGTTTGATGTTTTTAATTATTTAACTGATTCTAAAGATTGTATTTTTGAAGATTTACCGTTAAAAAAACTAGCAAAAGATAATCAACTATCTGTTTATCATCATAAAGGCTTTTGGAAATGTATTGATACACAGAAAGATTTGTCGGATATTAATAACTTATCGAAATCTTTATGGGAACGATAATCGTTACAGGTAGTTCTGGTTTTATTGGTGGAAACCTAATTAACTTTTTAAATAAAAAAAATATTGAAACTGTTGGAATATCTAGGAGAGAATCTCCATATAATACAAATAGTTTTAATATTAAGTATATTGATTTAACAGTAGATGAAAATATAGATTTATTATACGAAATAAAAAATGTGTATGCATTAGTCCATTGTGCTGGTGAGTCTAGAAACGATAGTAATTGTCTTAATACTCTTTATTTTAATATTAAATCTACATCATTATTATTAAAGTATGCAATAGAAAATAATATACCTAAATTTATTTACTTATCAAGCAAAAAGGTTTTAGTTGATGAGCTTTATTTTAATGCATATTCTTTAAGTAAGAAAATTTGTGAGGACATGATCCGCTACTGTAATCATAAATATAGTAAGAACTATCATTCCTTAAGGTTATGCAATATATATGGAAAAGATAAGGTTATAACTAGAATAATACCATTTATAATGGAGTGTATAATAAGTAATAAAGCGATCAAAACTAAATCTTCATTATTAGAAGAAATTGAGTTTTGTTCTGTTGATGAGGTTGTTAATACTATCTATCTTATCTTAATGGGTGAATCTAAATCTAGTGATGTGATGAGTATTAAATATGAATTTAAAATTTCAATATTAGAATTGAAAAATATTTTATTAAAATTAGTATCTATCATTGATAATAATTCTAATTTAGAGGAGTTATCAGCGGTTGAGTATAAATTATTTCCAATAGTTGAGTTCTATTATTATTTATTTAAAAATAAGGATTTTTAAATGGAGAGGTTCTGGGAGAATAAAACAGTTTTAATTACTGGTGCTAATGGCTTTAAAGGAAGTTGGTTGTCTATTTGGTTAAGTAATTTAGGTGCTAAAGTTGTAGGTTTAAGTAAACATGTCGATTGTACAAGTAATATTTTTGATAACATAAATAATAATATTTTAAATTTTTATGGAGATATCAATGATGATAAGTTAATAAACTTTATTTTAAGTGAAAGTAACCCTGATATTATTATTCATATGGCGGCTCAGCCTTTAGTTTTGGCATCCTATTTAGATCCTCATGAAACAATGAAAACGAATGTGTTAGGTACAAACTGTTTGTTAAAGGAATTGTATGAACTTAAAAAGCAAGGTTTGAAGACAAAAGTTTTCTTAAACGTTACAACAGATAAAGTTTATAAAAATAAAGAATGGATATGGGGTTATAGGGAAACCGACCAATTAGGAGGGTTAGATCCGTATTCATGCAGTAAAGCTTGTTCTGAAATGGTAACCGAGATGTATGCAAGATCTTTTTTTAAAGATCTTGATATCAGCTTTTCAACAGTTAGAGCTGGGAATGTTGTTGGGGGAGGAGATTGGTCAGAAAATAGATTAATACCTGATTGTATCAAGTCATTTGTTAGTGATTGTGATATATCCATTAGGTTTCCTAATAGTATTCGACCTTGGCAACATGTTATTGAACCATTAGCTGGATATATGCTTTTAGCAGAATCAATGTATAAAACAACGATTAAATTTGATAGTTGGAATTTTGGGACAAATCAATCCGTTACTGTAAAAGAGGTTGTTGATATTTTATTTAGTTTATGGAAGAAAAATGACCTTAAAGCCAAAGTATCGCCATCACTTATCAATGAAAGTAATTTATTGAAATTAGATAGTCATAAGTCTGCTTATCATCTAGGTTGGAGTAATATTTTCACTATTAATGAAGTGATGAGATATACCGTTGAATGGTATGAAGCATATTTTTATAAAAATCAAAAAAGTGAAAGTATAACCTTGGAACAATTAAGATTATTTTCTAGTAAATTCAATAAAGAATCATTAATTATAAATTAAAGGAGCACTTATGAATAATTGGGCAATAATTTCATCAAAAATGAGAGTTTACCAAGCCCTTGTTTTAATCGATTCAATAATAAAGAATGCTGATAAATCAAATATTTATGTTTTATCTATGGATGATGAATCCTATGAGATAATTTCTTCTTTTACTCAGAGCTATGCCAATGTTTTTATCTTAAAAGAAGAGAATATTATTAATGATAATATTCGTGATCTTAAAAATACGCGCCATTATTTTTCATATTGTTGGACATTGAAATCGATATTTTGTATGTTCATACTCGATTTAATAAATGAACATGATTGTGTTACATACACAGATTCAGATCTCTTTTTTATGGGTAATGCTTCCAGTTATTTATCTTCAAAAGATTATTCTGTGTTTTTTACTTTTGAAGAGCAGTTTTTACCTAAAAACAAACACGATAAAAAGAAAGAATATAATAATATTAAAAGTATAGTAGGTAATTTTAATAGTGGTTTCATTAGTTTTAAAAAAGATGCTAAAGGTAAAAAAGTTTTATCTTGGTGGAAAAATAAATGTATTGAAAGTTGTGATGTCAATGATGTGACGTTTGGCGATCAAAAGTATTTGAATGAAGTACCTTCACTATTTGATAATGTATTTTATGAACCATCAACAGTGATAAACATAGGTCCTTGGAATGTGTTAAAAAGAGAGTGGAAGCGTAGAAATAATGATGTTTTTTTTGGTGAAAATAAAGCGCTGGTTTATCATTTCTCAGGCTTTAAAATAAAAAATCCAGATACCATTTGTTTTTTAGGTGGAATAAAAGTTCACGAAAGTGATTACTTTTCAAATAATGAATCTAGCCGTTTAGTATATAATATATACAATGAGTTGATTGTCGATAAAGTTAATCAGGTATCTAGTGCTTTTCCATTTTTTTATGGGTATACAGATAGCGATAACAATGATTGGTCAGGTTATTTAGAAAAGAATAATATTCTTGGTATATCTATGAAATAAACTAAATCTCATTTTATGATTTATATACGTTGTTAATTGTTAGTGTTTTGTAGATATATTTCTTTTATTTTTTTGGTGGTTGATCCACCATGCATAAAAGCAACCAGATAATGCACCTGCGATATGTGATTCAGTTGAAATATATTCATGTACAGGTAATAGCCCTGCGGCCATTGCACCAAAGTAAAACAATACGATGATTGCAATGGCTATATCAGATATTTGGCGGCGAAAAAAACCTTGTGCAATAAGCAGCCCCCAAAGGCCAAAAATCCAACCACTGGCTCCTACATGCACCGCATAGCGACCTACTAGCCAGACAGCTAAACCACTAGTTATAATAATAAATATAGAGGCGTATATATAATCACGGATTCGGCCATGAAGGAGTAATGCGCTTAAAACCAGTAAAGGTGGGAGGTTACTCAGTAAATGGCCCCAACTACCGTGGATAAAGGGGGCAAACACAATGCCGACTAACCCATCGAAACGTCTGGGTATGATCCCAAAATGCGTTAATGCACCTGTTAGGCTATTAATAATTTGGATTAAAATTAATAGCCCCGACAGAATAACCAATAATTTAATACGTTGGCTTAACCATGGTTTCATAGTCACTGCTGACCAAGTGCTTGTACGCTTTCGACTAGATCGGCTAACTGCGCAACAACACGATCACCTACGTCAGCATTGTCACCACCAAGCGCTTTATTTCGCATGAAATCACGCTTAATTTGCTGCCAACGTGACGCTTCTTGCTCGGTGAGTACACCACGAATTTCCGCGAGTTTTAGTAAGTTCTCTTCTGCGCCTGTTGTGAGTAGCTGTGCTTCCCCAAGGTAGTGATCATCTAATAAACGCTCTAGCTCTTCTGCATTCATCACTGAAGACACTTTTTCGCTTAATTTATTCATATTACGATAACTGCCTTGTAGACGGAATGCAGGCTCAGTACGGTATTTATCGGACTGTGCAGCGCTTGCGATATATTGTTGGTTAACTTTTAATACCACATCGCGTAGCGTGAGCAAATGGCTAATAACTGCAACGATTTCACTGATTTCTGCATCTGAGTATGGATAGCTCAAGGTATTAGTCGAGACTGATTTACCCATCGCTTTATCAACGAGCAGGTAAAGGTCATTTAAATCACGTAATGCAAGAGGAGCAAGTACTGGGTTAGAGGTCAGGCTATTTTCGATATAACTTAATGCAAATGCTTCATCCATACCACCGAGCACTTCCCCTAAGTTATAGATATCTGCACGGTTAGCTAACATATCAGGAATGCGGAAAACCTCACCTGATTCGGTATATGGGTTACCTGCCATGACGACGCAGAATTTTTTACCGCGCATATCGTATGTTTTGGTTTGCCCTTTCCAAACACCTTCTATACGCCTTGTTCCATCACACAATGAAATAAATTTCTGTAAAAACTCAGGATGAGTATGTTGAATATCATCAACATACAGCATGACATTATTCCCCATCTCTAAGGCTAAATTGAGTTTTTCAAGTTCTTGCCTTGCGGTTGCATTGGGGGCTTGAGCTGGATCGAGAGAGAGGACGTCATGCCCTAATGCGGGGCCATTGACCTTCATGAAGATCAAGCCTAAGCGGTCGGCAACATATTCCATTAATGTTGTCTTACCGTAGCCCGGTGGTGAAATCATCAGCAACAGTCCCATTAAATCGGTGCGTTTACCTTCACCTAGTGCACCGATTTGTTTCGCCATGTTGTCACCGATGATCGGTAAGTAAACATCGTTAATCAATTTGTTACGCACAAAAGAACTTAGAGGCCGTGCTTTGAACTCGTGGAGTTTCAAGCGACGTCGCTCTTCTGCTACGATACGCTGACGTAATGATTGATACTCACGGAAAGCAGGGATAAATTGTTTGCGTTGACGACGCATGCGGCTGAAATAGTTATCTAAACTCAGTGAAAGTGTTTGATTTTCTATTGTTGGGTGCTCACCGAGCAAGCCATTCACTTTGAAGTAAAGGTCTGCTTCACTGTAACGTGCTGAAGCGGCTTTATCTAAAATAATGATCGCAATTGCACCTGGAATGTATGGCGTCAAATGGGCAAATTCAGCAATAGAGCACAGCCCTTGTAACCAATTTTGGATTAATGCCCAACGTTGTGCATAGCGATCCGATAGATTTTGCTGTGAGCGGTTAAAATCAATCCACATATGTGCGTCTTCTAATCTGCTTTGTAGTGCAGAAACAAGATCCCGTGCATATTTACTGTATATAAGGTCGATTGGGCTACGCGCCAAAGCAAAGCTAAGGTATTCAGCAGCTTGGGTTTGTTGATAACCTTCACATGCTATCGGGTGCTCTTGTAGGAAAAGGCTAATATCCGCTTCGATTTCTGCCTGCAAATCAAGTAAGGCATCGTCATTGTGGAATAGTTGTTGGATATTCATTGCTGTTCGAGCGCGCTCAGGCCATAGTGCCGGATATGCGTTTGTTTGTGCTTGTTCCCAGAAAATGGCCGCAATTGCTCGTGCTGTTGGGTTATAACGTAGTAAATCTGCACTTTCACCAACAGGGATCAATTTTTTCAAAATGGCAATGGCATCATGGTCATGGATACCTTTTTCATAACCCTCTTTATAGCGAGGAGCGGCAAAATCACGCACAATTTTATCCAGTTTTTCAGGCACGGATAATGCGGATTTCAGCATATTGTAGTCAAGGCCATCTTGACGTTTACTGGCTGCATAAATGATTGAGTAAGCCAAATACTCTGCACGGTAAACGCTTTCTGACTCAGATTCTAATGTGGCTGACCAATAGGGTTGTAAATCTGCTAATTGTGGGTTGTCGATTGGCTCTTGGAAATCAGTACCGGTCAGATATAACCATAGCTGGTTTTCTTTTGGCAGAATGGTTAAGTCTAGCTCTTGGGTATTTACGCTAAAGCGATGGCGAGGCCCCAATTTAATAATGTTGCCACCATCTTCAAAGATGTCTGTTTTATCGCGTAATGTACGAATTGCTTGGTCGCGCGCTGCTTTCAATTTAGCATCGATATCATCGGCTTTAACGTTATCATTGATTTCTCTTAATTTTTCAATGATTTCACGAGTTTTTGCTGCTAATGGATCTGAGGCAAAAAAAGCATTCAATTCATCTTGCGATTGTAGGCGTAGAGTACGGCGCTGTAAGCTTTCTAACAACCGTTCTGCTGCTGTTTGTAAGTTTTGGGAACGGCGTTGACGGTCATCCAGTAGTGCCTGTTTATGTGATTCAAAAGTCTCTAATAGCTCTTCACGTTTGGCTAAAATGTCATCGAGAAATTGATCATGGTTGCTGAATTGACTTTCGAGTTCTTCTAATTGTACTAACAGCCGTGATAATTGGTCATCACAACGTTCAGGGTCGGTCGAAAGTGATAAAGCATTAGTGATGCCTTGGCTAAATAAGCGAAATTGTGCGCCAAATTGGGCAACCGTTTCGACGCTACTTTGTGATTTACGTTTTTGTTGTAAGCGTGCTCTTGATTGGTTTAATTGCGCATAAATCTGTGAAATAGCATCAATGATATGAGTTTGTTGTGTCACATCCTCGAATTTTAATGATGCCATTAAATTTGATAGCATGTCTAAATCGTTAGACATGGTTTCCATTCCATTCATAGGAATGTCGAGCTGAGCGCTATTTTGTGCGCCTTCCATCTGTTCTTCAAAGGCGGCTAACTGTGTTTTAAACGGTTGTAGTGCTTTATCACTCGCAAGAAATGCCGCGGTTGCTTGGGAAACTTGTTGCTGAGTTTGAGTGATCTCTTCTTCCATTTGACCTAGTTTGGTCAAATCCATATAACGGAATTCGCGTAAGGAAATAAGATGACCGCGTTGTGCACTGAGTGCATTTAGTCCATCAACAAATTGTTGAATATCATTCCAACTCTCGGGTAGAGTTAGTGAAAGTAATGATTTTTGGCGGCTAATCGCTTCACTCATTGATTTCGCAGATTGTTGGCGAATACTTTCTACTTTTTCATATTCGTCTAACACCAACTCACTGGTTTGTGTGATTTCTTTGAGTAATTTACCAATACCTAAACACTGTTCATCATTGAACCAGTAATAGATATCTAATAGATTCTTGGGTTGTTGGCTAAGTTGTTCATAGCGAGCAACGGATACTTGATTGCCTTCAATCTCTTTGGCGATATGCAATATTTCAGAGATACCACGTACCAAATCAGCATTACCAATTTTGCCGAAAAAGCCGCCTCGAGCAGGTTGTTGATCCGCGAATTCCTCAGTATAAAAAGGTGTTTGCCATACTTGCATTGGATGAACACGAGTTGCTTCGTCACCTTCACCTTCAAATAGCACCATCTTGCCATCTTCGAGCATGGCATAACCATGGCCGATCAACGGAATAGCCAGTTTTCGCTCAATTAAGTTGTAGTTAAATAGGGCGATGCGACCTTGATTTGGTGAATAGAATACATATAGGACATCTTCACCATTAGGTGAACGACGTAGACGACGAAAACGCATGCCATCCATTGGTTGGTCGAAAGTTTTATATTCACCGTTTTGTAGATAATAGCCACCGGGGAAGATAATGCCGTGATCTTCAGGTAATTGCACACAAGCTTGGCCTATGGCATCAATGCGTTGAACCGTTTGAGTGAGCGTGTTGTAAACCAAATAACGCCAACTTTCCTCTCGATAAGGTAAGATTTTAAGAAGGATCAAACTACCTGTTTGCGCATACTCGATTTGTGCATCATCAAGTGATTGGTTTTTATCGAGAACTGCTTCACGATAAATTCCCAATCCATCTTCGGTATTATTTTCACACTTGATAGTGAGATCGCCACCGATAGTTTCAACAAAAACGGTATCTAAAATATTGATATGGGGAAAACGACCATTTACCGTGTCTTCACGTGTCGTTTTAATCCATTCAAAATCATAAGCAGGAGGAAGGGCAATATCACGTTCACCGCGGTTATCAATATAATCTATTTTACTTTTATCACTGGAAATAGACCAACGGAACACACGTACGTCGCTAATACGATCACCGATTTGGAAGCTAGCTAATAGCTTACCATCACGTTCAACCAGTTGTAATAATTGGGTATTCTTATAGTAGGTATATAATTCGGTGAAGTCTTGAACAAAGCGGGTATCACTGAGAAAGGTGCCTTCATAAGGCACGGCTTCAACATCGAAGTCGCCTTGATTATCAATCAAGCGATACAAAGAAAACACATCTTCAAGATGTGTTTCTCGTTTTAAACCAAGGAAAACATTATAGCCAAATAACAACCAATCACCGACACGAACAATATCTCTTGCTTGGCAGTTATTTTCTGTGCGAATACGGATACGGCCAATAATGTCCATTTGACTTTGGCCGAACTCTTGCAAGCGACTGTCATTGAGCTGCGCGGCTTTTTGATGAAGCTGTTGCCCTTGCTCGGTAAGGCGCTTGCGTAATATTTCATAAGCACCACCTTGTGCAACAGCACTATCCAGTATTTCCTGTTCGTGATCCGTATCCTGAATTGACATGTATCGCTGATTCCCTTGGCTATAACAAAGGCATACTTATATTCGTTATAATTCAAGTTGCAGCATTATTGACTAGGTACATGCGTACTAGTTACCTATTTTTGTAGGCTTCTAGTGACGTACTTACTGGTCGTCTAGCTGCATCTCGAATTATTTTGAGTATAAATGCTTTAATTAAAATAAATCATCAGTTGGTGTTTTTGGTTTTTCTGTGACAACTTTTGCTTGTTGTCCAGCACCTTTCGCTGCCATAAACCCATTAATCAAATCTTGAATTTCTGGGTTTTTAAGCAATGATGCAATATCTATTTTTTGATCAGTTTTACGATTCATCAGCTTTTCCACGCTTTCCTTTGCGAAGCTGCTTTTATCCATAAAACCATCGACAGCTTTACCTAAGCTCAATGCTTTAGAGAAGGTGTTAAAGAAGCTGCCATCACCACCCACAATTTCGATATTGGTTTTGGTTAATGCGGCTGCCAGAACATCAGCTTGTTCACGGGCAATTTCTTTGTTGGCATCAATAGAAGCCATGGATTGTTCGAACTCTTTTTCAAGACGCATACGGAATTCTTCATGCGCACGAGCAGTATCACTGAGGTGATCCATTGATTTAAACTTGTCAGTTAGACCGTCTGCCTCTGCTTTCAAGCGTTGGCGGATAACTTCAGCTTGTGCTGCACCCAATTGGCCTTCACCACGAGCTTGCGCTGCCAGTTTTTCTTCAAGAACTTTGGCATCAGCCAGACCCAATTTTTCTTTAGCGTTAGCTTGTTGCTCTTCACCACGTGCTTGAGCAGCCAATTTTTCTTCAAGAATTTTCGCTTCTGCAAAGCCTTGTTGTTGCTCTGCTTGTGCCTTGGCTTCCATGACCTGTGCTTCAGTTAAGCCTTTTTCTTTCAAACCACGCGCTTCTGCAAGCAATTTTTCAGCAGTAATGTTAGCTTGTACTAAGCCTTCTTTCTCTTCAGCTTCAGCGGTTGCTTGGCGTACACGAGCCTCTGCAAGGCCTAATGCCGCATGTTCGGCTTCCACCCCTTCAGCTAAACGTTTTTTCGCTTCAGCTTGTTTTGCTGATGCCTCTAGCTCAGCTTGTGCCATAGTGCTAATTTCTTCAGCTCTGTGTTTTGCACTGGCTTCATCCGCTTCTGCTTTTTTCACTTGGCGGACTAAAGACTCTTCAGCTTCCGCTTGTGCGTTGATCACGGTGACTTGGCGTAAGCGGTCAGCTTCTGAAATTTCACGAACTTCTTTAATGCGCTCTTCTTCTTGAGCGACGCTTTTCTCAACAATGACGCGTTCACGGATCACATTGGAAATGTTTTTGCGTTCTTCTTCTAACGCTTTTTCTTTTTCAATGCGTTGTAGTTCTACTTCACGTTCACGGGCGACAATTTCGAGATCACGAGCACGATTAACGCGTTCTTCTTCAATGGCAACGGCACGTGTACGGTTTTGTTGAGCGACCTCAACTTCACGCATCCGGTTTTCTTCGCGAATTTCAATTTCTTGTTGAGTTTGAATACGCGCTTGCTCGGATTTGAGGCGCTCTTCTTCTTGTACACGAAGCGTTTCTGCTTGTTCGCGAGCACGAATATTATCGATTTCACGTTTTTGGCGTGCTTCTGCATCTGCTTGTTGGCGCTCAAGCGCTAAACTTGCTTCGCGGGTTTCCACATTTTTTTTCTGGATAGCTAACTCTTGGTCGCGTTCTTTTTGGTTAGTTTCAATATTATGGATGGCTGTAATTTCGGTGATTTTACGAATACCTTCGGAGTCGAAAATATTGTTTGGATCAAGAGCGACTTTTGGTGTTTGTTCTAAATAATCAATTGCCACGTCTTCAAGTGCATAGCCGTTAAGATCTTTACCAATAACATCAACAATGCGATCACGGAAGTTTTGTCGGTCTTCAAATAGCTTGGCTAATTCAAACTGTTTACCAACGGTTTTTAGTGCTTCAGAGAACTTAGCGCTAAATAGCGTGCTGACGGCTTGATGGTCAGATGCGCGATCGACACCAATCGCTTTTGCAACTTTTAGAACGTCTTCAGTGGTTTCGTTAACGCGTAGGTAAAAGGCGACAGTAATGTCCGCACGTAAATTGTCTTGGCATATCAGGCCATCTTTACCACGGCGATCAACCTCTAAGGTCAAAAGAGAGATGCGCATGAACTCTTTTTTGTAGATGACAGGATAAACTAAGGCGCCTGTAAAATGGACTTTTGGCTGCGATGACATGTCGTTGACAATAAGCGCAGTTCCTTGCGGGACCTTGATATAGAAGGCTTTGAATAGCCCAAAGAAGCCCAGTATGACTATAATTATGCCCCCAATAATGGTTAAAAAGGGCATTAGATCAGCCAATTCCATATTTTCTCTCCGTGGGTTTAGGTATATCGTCGTTGATTATTTAAGGTATTTATATTTGTTATACTGCAAGTCACAGCGTCTTGCGCTGAGGTATGGTGACTACGCTCATTCGCGCCAGCCTCATCGTTTTTCTATGCTTCTAGAAATTTATGTTTTTCTCGACTAACTGCTCCTTGAGTATAAATTTTATAAACTACGAAATTCTTCTTCAGTCACAACAAGATAGCTGTGTGATGCAGCGTCATAGCTGATAATAACCACACGATCACCTCGTTTTAGATTTTCAGTTGCAGCAGCGCGTATTTGTAAAATCAGTCCGGCTCCACCATCTTCTAAAATGGCTTCCCCTTTATACTCGGTGACTTCGCCTGAGCGTACTGTAGCTAATTTCCCCATTAATTGATGGACGCTTTTGGGTGGGTTGGATTTTGCTAATTTTTCGCGTAGAGGTTTTAGACACCAAGCGGTTAGGTGAATTGAAATAAATGACGCGACTAATAATACAACGAAACCCACTAGGTAGCGCAGTAGGGTGATATCGATGAAGCGGATAAACCAATGCACACTAAAATAGCTCAGCAACCAGCCAAATAATGTGAATAAAGTCAAAATGATAGTGATAGGAATGCCTGCAAGCCCAAGTTTGGTCAGCCAGCCTGCAAAGCCAGTTGCATCAAAACCTCCACCATCAACAGAGGTATCAACACTAAATAAATCAATATCTAATAGACCAAAAGCTGCACAAACCCAATAAAACATCATAATGATAAATAAGCCGCTAAAAATAATGGCGGGGAAGGTCAGGCAGTTTTGTAGAAACAAACTCATAAATTTTCTCTCTATATTTAGAGTTGTATTTTATTATTACTTTTATTGTCATCATATCTATTTTAATGATTAACAATATCGGACTAGTCTCTATTATCTGGCTGATTTTTATCAATTATTTTTCAATGGCTTCTTGCGTTATCAATAACTGATAAAAATTCATTAGACAGTGTTTTATCATGCCATTAATTCATAGAAAAAGATAATCAATCAGCGGTCTAATATGTAATAAAATATTATAACCCATTGAAATTGTATGATTAAAAAAACTCCGAAAAATACGGATGACTATTGCTAAATATAGAGGGGAAATGAATGATTGAGCCGTTATTTACTATAAATTCAAATTATTACTATCTACATCATATAAGGAAATATTTCGCTATATGATGTAGATAGATATTAAAAAGATAAGCTTTTTTTGATAATGTTAATTTAATTAATCACGTAAATTTAAACATGCAGCACCTCTGGCGCCTCCTGATTCCCCATACCTTGCTCTTTCTATGGCAGGAACAGTTGCGGTGCCATATAAGTATTTGGGCACGATATTTGGCAATAATTGGTAAATTCCTTCAAATTGGGATAATCCACCACCAAGAACGACTAAATCAGGATCTAACACGGTGATGATTTGCCCTAAAAACATCCCTAATAAATCAATGTAACGCTCGACATGTTGTTTAGCCGTTATATCACCTTGTTGATAAAGCTGAATGATTTCAATTGCCGAACGCTTTTCTCCACTAAAAGCGCTATAGATACGTTCAAAGCCTGGGCCAGATAAATAAGTTTCAAAGCAGGCCTTCTTTCCACAGCCACAGGTGATTTCTGGCACACGATCGCCTAAATGTTGTGCGCCTTGTAAGGTGATATTCATGTGGCCAATTTCACCCGCAATACCATTTTTTCCAGAAAGAACTTTACCGTGAGAAATAAAACCGCCACCAACACCAGTACCTAAAATGAGTCCAAGTACGGTTGGATAGTGTTGAAAATCTGTTGCCCATGCTTCTGAAAGCGCAAAGCAGTTTGCATCGTTTTCTACTTTTACTGGGCGCTGTAGCATGTTAGCGAGATCAGGGATCAGTGGTTTATATTTTGCCGCAGGAACATTGGTGGTAAAAACTGTTCCTGTTTGATGATTAACGATACCGGGTACGCCGACTCCAACTTTACCAATACAGCTAAATTTTGTATCGGCCTCTTCTGTAAGACGCTGAAAGGTACTTAGCAGTTCTTGATAATCCTCTTTTGGCGTTGGAACCCGCTTTTGCCAGATAGGGTTCAGTGACTCATCAAATACCGCGAGCTCAATTTTTGTACCGCCCATATCAAAGCCATAGTACATTTTGATTTCCCCTCAAAGATTTATTTATCGTCAATTATTCTATATCTATTTGATAAATAATGCATATTAAATATATAGTTGCTTAATTATACAAAAGTTCTTAGCAGGTTGAATTAGTGTTTTTAGATTTATTTGTGGAGTGTGAATAAGAGGCGGGTTTTAAACAAATTTAGCCTCTTATTAGTGATTTAAAGGTTACTAAGTCAGAGGTTTGAATTTATCAGCAATAAACTGGTGCAATTCCATGGCGATAATCATATGGACTTCTTGAGACGGATGAACATCATCAATAAACAGATAATGCTGATCAATTTCCAATGGATTCTTGTTATCACGACGAATGTAACCATCAGAAAAAGGTTTATCGACCTCATAGGAGCCTGGTTTGTCTTTATTGATCCCCTCTACCGTGCTCATTACTTCATTAAATACCTTGCTAACATCAAAAAATTGGATTCGGCAAAGCTGCTGCACAGACAATAGATCAACTATTTCTTGAGTTTTTTTATTGTGTTCCGTTGATATTTTTTGCAGATACTCTTTTTTCTCAGTTGTTAATTTTTTTGCTGCGGGGGTGAGTGATAAATCAGGGATCCCCATCACCACAATATTTCTTGCACCGTTTTTTATCATTTTTTCAATATTTTTTTTCTGATCTGCAACGATAAAGTCAATATCTGTCTTGCTATAGGTCATATAATCATTCGCACCGAGAAAAACTATCCCTAGGTTTTTTTCAGTGAATGTAAGATTTTTCACTTGTTTTTCCATATTTGAGAGTATGGCAAATGTTGGGTTGAAGGTGCGTTTAAAATATGAAGCGCTAGGTGAACCACCTTCAGCTTTATTAATCAGTTCTATTTGTGGCTGAGTTGCTCTACCTTCACTGTATTGACTACTTCTCATGGCACTCGGATTCGTGAGAAATTCACTCCATGTACTACCGTTAGTGAATCTACCGTCATAGTATGGGTTGGCACGAGTTAATAGTCCTCCCGATTTTTTATACATTCTTCCTTTTGAATCGGATAGGCTGTCTCCAATAACAGTTACACAATCAAAATAGGTAATCGGTTTTTTTGCTGTTTTATGGAGCTTGTCTGCATACATTCTGGTTAATTGGAACTGTTTTCCTGAGATCCTTGTTTCTGTATGTCTTCCAAATAAAGAACCATCAACTTGATCAGATTGATTGTGTTTAGAAAAATGGGTCGAAGAATAATTGTTTTTACATTGTGTGATCCTTGTAAATCCTAAATTCGTTGTTGTTGTATTTTTTGGCGATGATGTGCTGTGTGATGTTGTACAAATTGATGGCGTTTGAGTCGTAACCGATGTATGAGATCCCATGTAATCATCCTATTAATTGCCGTGCCTATTAATTAACTTACCAACAAATATGAATTGAAAATATCAAATAAGGATTATTAAGCATGATGGTTTGTGTGTTTTTAATTTTTATTTTTAATTTAAAAACAATAAATTAGCTTGTTCCTATTCTGTGTTTTTCATAAAACAGTTGCATCGTTATTTTAAATTTTATATTGTTATATTATAACATAACAAATGGTGCATTATGATGAAACATGGGATCCATCCTCAATATCGCACTGTCGTGTTCCATGACACGAGTGCTGATGCGTACTTTAAAGTTGGCTCAACGATTAAAACGGAAAAAACGATTGAATTTGAAGGTGAACATTTTCCATATGTCACCTTGGATGTGTCTTCGCAATCACATCCGTTTTATACCGGTAAACAAAAAATGATCTCACAAGAAGGGAAGACTGCGCAGTTCCAGAAACGTTTTGCTCGCTTCTTGTCAAAAGAGGAGAAATAAACATGAAAGTACTGAGCTCGTTAAAAACAGCTAAACAGCGCCACCCTGATTGCCAAGTCGTTCGCCGCCGTGGTCGAGTTTATGTGATTTGTAAAGCTAACCCGCGCTTCAAAGCAGTACAAGGCTGTAAAAAGAAACGTTAATTTTATCTTGAAACTGTTGGTCTTCGATTTACCGACTTCAGTTTTCCTGATCCATCGCGGCAGTCCTGTGCCGTGATGGTTTTTTTAAGGATTTACAAAGTTGGCGATACCGCTTTTTATTTGTTCCCTTAACCAGCGTGTTTTGGAATTATAAGCATTTCTTTTGTGCCAAAGCATTAAAAAAGGAATATCTAACTGTTGGTAAATTTCAGGTTCTAGTGGTAAAGGGATACACACTAAATCCAGATGAAATTCATTCACATAATGTTGGCAATAGCCCGGAGCACAGGTTAGTAGTGAATGTCCTGATTGTGATGTCATTAATAATGATTGTTCGAAGGACGAATAGGATAGCTGGATATTACGCGTTAACCCCATACTGTGCAGCACATCATCGAATGCCCAAGGGATACGATTGCCATATTCAGTACTGATATGTGGATATTTTAATAAATTAGTCAGATCCCACTTTTCACTTAATAGTGGATGATCTGTGCGCACAAAGGCGAGCGGTCTATCAATAAATAGTACTTCAAAATTGAGGATATCAGGTAGGGCATTAATCGATTCTTTTGATTTATGATAACTCTCTCGCCCTAATACGCCAATATCCGCATCTCCAGCAACAATACTTGCTAAGGAGTTATAATCCCAATCACGCACATTAACATTAGATTCAGGGTATTGATTTAAAATTTTCAGCGATAAATCATGCAGCATGATTAGGTTGAGTGGCGCTTCCATCATTAAACGGAATTTTAGTCCCCGAGGTTTTTCTGTATCACGAATATCTGCAATGTAATTGGCTAAATTTAAAAATTCAGGCAGCGATTTTTCAATACGATGCATCAAGGGAGTTGAGGTTAGCCCTTGCGGGCTGCGAATAAACAGCGGGTCATCAAACCACTGGCGCAATTTAGCCAATGATTTGCTGACGGAAGAAGGCGTGATAGACAGTCGCTTAGCCGCTAAAGTGACACTACGCTCTTCGACAAGATATTGCAAAATGACGAGTAAATTTAAATCTAATCGATGCAATTGTTTATTCAAGGGATGCAACCTTACTGGACAGAGAAGATATTTTCAGTAATACCATACCGATAATAGCAGCTGCCAGTAAGATAATAAAAAGCATCTGTACTGAAGCGATGCCTACCCAACCCATAACCCAAATATATAGAGAAGCGAAACTCAATTGTGAGATAGCTAAAATAGAACTCGCGATCCCTGCTTTTCTGGCGTAAGGCGATAGTGCTTGGCTCATTATGATGCCAAATAGCATTGAAAAACCAACGCCACATAAACCGAAAACAATAAATAACAGAGGGGTATATTTAATTGCCAATAGATAAATTAATAAAAGTACCGCATTTAATAAGAACAAGCTGAGCGCGGTGTATAACAGTGTTTGGCTTTTAAATGTTGAGATCAATTTTGGCATTGAAAATGAGGTTGCCATACTTAACATCGCAAGTAAGGTCATGGATGTTGAAAACTGTCCGGTAGTAAAACCAAGGTTACCCATTAAAATGATCGGTGACACATTTACATAGGTCAAAATGACAGCAATACCAAAGCAAGAAATCACTAAACGAGTAAGAAAAAACAGGTTAAGAAAACGTTCGTCGGCAAGTGGTGCTGTCGTGGTACTTGGTGCTTGTTTATTGATAGAGGGTTTGGTCTCTTTTATACCAATTAAACAAAACAGAATACTGACTATTGCGTAAGCCGCCATAAAGTAGAACATGACTGACCAATGATAAAACAGCAGAATACCAAAACCTATTACGGGTGCGAGCACTGGAGCAATGCAGGTAATACCATTCATCATTGATAGTACTTTGGTTCTGATCCGCGCTGATAGAACATCACGTAAAATAGCAAAAGTGACGACATAGCAAAAACCTGCCCCGATACCCTGTAAAAAGCGCGCACTTAAGAAGACATTTACCGTCGTCGCTGAGCCCGCCATGATAGATGCGCTAGCAAACATAAAAGCGCCAACTAAAACGACGGGTTTACGACCAATATGATCTGAACACCATCCAGCAATTAACATTGTTGATGCCATGCCTGCTAAATAGATAGAAAAGGCAATGTGTAGCTGGCTTTCGCTAGCCTGTAAATCAGCGGCAATCAATGGAATACCAGTAAGATGTAAGTCGACGCCAAGTGGATAAATTAGCACTATCCAAAAGCTAAAAAGGACATATTTGATCATGGGATAACAGCATCCAGATAAAAAAACAGGGAGGCGATTTTAATCAGTATGTGCTATTCAAGGTATTGATTAATAGTAAAAGGCAATTTTCCAATTTGGAAACTTCATCGGTAAATAAGCTCAAAATCATTCGAGGAATCGCTAAGCGTAAGAAAATGAGGTGGCTAGTGCGAGTGAGTGCAGCCTTATACCTTAACAAAAAGCGCAGCAACGTGAAGTGTGACGAGTATATTAGCGAAATTACTAATATTCTCATTAATAGTTATGAAATTCACTTGCACACTGGTTCATATTTTGTCAGCTTTAAGTAGTCGATAAATTTTCAGTTTCTGCTGTTAGTACGCAGTGGGAAATTAAAATTTATTGCCGTAAAAATTTTAAACAGACAGGGTGAACACAATGAAAAATGTAGGTTTTATCGGCTGGCGTGGTATGGTCGGTTCAGTTTTAATGCAGAGAATGGTAGAAGAAGGTGACTTTAATGCAATTCATCCTGTATTTTTTACCACTTCTCAGCATGGTGCAGAAGCACCCGCTTATGGCGGCCATCGCGGAACGTTGCAAGATGCCAATGATATCGACGCGCTAAAAGCGTTAGATATTATTATTAGTTGTCAGGGCGGTGATTATACCAATGAGATCTACCCAAAACTGCGAGCAGCTGGCTGGAATGGATATTGGATTGATGCGGCATCTGCACTACGTATGAAAGATGATGCGATTATCATCCTTGATCCAGTTAACCAACAACATATCCAAGACGGATTAAATAAAGGCATTAAGACCTTTGTTGGTGGTAACTGTACGGTCAGTTTAATGCTGATGTCGCTGGGTGGTTTATTTGCGAATAATTTAGTTGAGTGGGCGTCTGTTGCAACATACCAAGCCGCTTCCGGTGCTGGCGCTCGTAATATGCGTGAATTATTGGTACAAATGGGTGAGTTACATAGCCAAGTAGCGAAAGAATTACAAAATCCAGCCTCAGCAATTTTAGATATCGAGAAAAAAGTGACTGACTTTACGCGTAGCGGCGCGATGCCAACAGATGCATTTGGTGTGCCGTTAGCGGGTAGCCTTATCCCATGGATTGATAAAGCGTTAGAAAATGGTCAAAGCCGTGAGGAATGGAAAGGCCAAGCAGAAACTAACAAAATCCTAGCTACCGGTAATAATATTATCCCTGTGGATGGTTTGTGTGTACGTGTAGGTGCACTACGTTGTCATAGCCAAGCATTCACTTTAAAGCTGAAAAAAGACATTGCACTGAATGAGATAGAACAGCTATTAGCGTCTCATAATGAGTGGGTGAAAGTGGTGCCTAATGATCGTGAGATCACCATGCGTGAATTGACGCCTGCTGCGGTAACCGGAACATTGAGTACCCCTGTTGGTCGTTTACGTAAGCTTAATATGGGGCCTGAATACCTGTCGGCATTTACCGTTGGTGACCAACTACTATGGGGTGCCGCTGAGCCGCTACGCCGTATGCTGAATATTTTGTTGTAATTTCATTTCATTAAGCTCCCTTATAGCAATAAGGGGGCTTTCAAAGTAACTTCAGGCAGTAATTAGTCTGACAGCCAATGATGTTTAATTTTATAAACTAGTTTCTTGATTGCTCAGTAATAAAAAGCTAATGCAGACTTGCTATGCTTAAATTGGATCGTACTTCATTTAGGTATGATAGCGATGTTTATTGGTATTCGTCACAGTGATTTATTCTTTTTTAGCCTAATTATCTCTAGAGCTATTCAAAATATCATATGAATTTTATTTTATAATTGTTTGGTTTTTTGGTTCTTAGTAAAATATATGCATGTTTTTATTACTTAATGTAACGATTTAGTTTCTGAAAATGGATAATAATAGTATAAATAAGAATAGTTCTTCTACCTTCGCATCTTTTTTTGATAAAAAATCAAAAAAAGAGTTTGTTTTTATTGATAATCCAAAAAAAGTAACGGCCAATTATGGTATTGATTGGTTTGGTGACGCTTGGAATATTATTTTTCAAAACTTTTTCATGTGGTTTTTAGCCGTTTTTATCTTTGGCTGCATATATATTATTATGTTTGCTGTTGATTTTTCTTTTTTTGATGATTCAGTCGTGAGTTTGTTAATGTCATCACTATTCATGGCTGGGTTTATCGTTATGTGTAGCAATCAAGAAATCACGGGAAAAATCAATCTTAGTCTTCTTTTTATTGGTTTCAAAAAGAATACAGGAAAGCTTCTTTTGTTAGGCGGCATCAATGTGTTGTTTGGTTTCATTGTATCTTTTATAAATGATATTGCTATTGATTTATTTATAAATTCAAATACATACCATTATTATAGTTTACTAGAAAATACTTCTTTAATAGTAACAAGAATACTCTCAGCCATATTTGTTATTTTTACAACGTATATCTATGTGGGAATGTTTTGGTTTTCCCCTGCATTGATAATTAATCATAATTTTTCTGTTATGGATTCGATTAAAACGAGTTGTCTTGCTTTTAAAAGAAATATTATTCCATTTTTTGTTTTCTTTATCATTATTGGCTTAGTTTCTATTGCATCCATTCCTCTTTACTTTGGCTTTATTCTTATGCCGATGATTTTCCCTGCGTCTTATTATACGACATACCGAGTTGTTTTTTTTGAAGAAAGTAATAACACATCCATGTCATTCCAAGATAATAACTCATAATATGGGTCATAGAGCTTGTGTGATATTAATGCTCTTTTGAATAGAGCATTAATCATGAGTCTTTTGCTCAGAAGGCAGGTTTTTTAAACTCAGTAAAGTTCGATTGCCATCAATCATAGTGATTTCTTTCTGTGCTTGATAACAGCTATTTAGCGGCGATAGGCACGCCTTAGGGCTATGTTGTTGTATACCGAGCCAATCGCTAATTAACCAATAGTTGTTGGCTGTTGAATAAGGTGCGTTGAGTGCCGTGTTATCCAACGAGGGTTTTGCACTATTTGGGCTATACCAAACAAACAAGGGGATTTCATACGCCTCTTTAGTTGGGTTATTGACCCCGTGATGGTAATAAACATCATATTTATCATCTAAACGTTGTAATGCATGATCAGAAAAATACATTACAGTGGCGGATTTACCTGAGAGCTGTTGTAAGATGTTTTCGATCAACGCATCAGTGTAAGCGATAGAGCTGTCATAGCAGTTATCATCTTCTTGAGTACTAAATTCTTGATACTTCTCTTCAGGGAAACGATTACAGGATGGCTCATGGCTTCCATAGGTATGCAAGACGATCAGTTTTTTCTTTTTCACGCCATCATTAATGGCGTTGTTGAAATAGCCTAAAATTTCCTCATCATAACCGACAAACTCATTCCACTTTCGATGTTTTGCCATACTGGCAATAGTGGAAATTATGCTAGTTTTACGATTGGTTTTACCTTGATTGCTTATCCAATAGGTTTCAAATCCAGCATGATTGGCTAGCGCGACAATATTGTCTGCATAGTGTTGCTTGTCTTGCATTTGCGAAAAGCTGATATTTGACAGCGAGATAGGGACTGACAAAATGGTTACTGGTGCGGGTGAGTAGGCTTGGTCAAATACTAACATTTGCGATTTTCGCTGATCTAAATTTGGGGTTGTCTCGTATTGATAACCGTAAAGGCTTAAGTGATCTCGACGTACTGATTCGCCAATGATCAGCACATAAATATCGCTACTCGCTTCTTTTTTATCATACTGATATTGCACAACTGTATTCGGTATTTTGGTGATTTCTCTATTTTCATAGAGGTTTCGAACCAGCGCTGATGCATTATAAAAAGGCGTATGAGAGAGATACTGTTCGGCTAATAAGAGATAGCTCCCAGGTTTTGGAAGTAGTACCGCAGAATGTGCAGGAATAACAACAAGGTAGCCAAAAAACAACCCTAAGCTAGCCCATGTAGTCTTACGATTGAGATATTTAGCACTTTTATGGATGCTGATAAAATAAACAGCAAAAACAATAATATAAAAAAGAATGTAGTATTTATTATAGGAAAGCATACCAACAGTTTCGCTACTGTTGGTATTGATAAAGGTTTCAGCGATTGATGATGAAAAGCGGATATCGTGTTTTTGATAAAAGAAAAAAGACACCGATAGGTTAAGTGCCCATAACGCACTTATCAACACAGTGAATATTTTGCCTGCTAAGCTTTTATACACTCCTGCGCAAATAAACATCAACAGCATGCCCGTCACTATAATGACGAGCTTAGACAGTAAGCTAATATCACCACCCAAGAGCGCTGGCATCGCAGAAATCAGCAGAAAATAAATCGATATAATCAGTAAACGCATAACCATTATTAGAATATTTGTCAGTATTTTTTCTAGTGAGTTAGGTATGTATTTATTGGTTATAACATAATAAAAGCGTGTGTAATCAATATTGGCGGGGTAAAAAACTGTAAACTAGCGTGAGGTTAAGTCATAGAAAGAACAAAACCCCATGTTTTTACACGGGGTTTTCATTCTTATAACATTATTTCATGGTTAAGAATTAGATATCAATATTTGCCGCTTTCAGAGCATTCTCTTCAATAAAGGCACGACGAGGTTCAACTGCATCACCCATTAATGTTGTGAATAGTTGGTCTGTAGCTATCGCATCTTTGACTGTCACACGCATCATACGACGTGTATTTGGATCCATAGTGGTTTCCCATAACTGCTCTGGGTTCATTTCACCAAGGCCTTTATAACGTTGTACAGAGAGACCACGACGTGATTCACGAGTGAGCCATGCTAACGCTTCTTCAAAATTTTCGATATTTTGACGGCGTTCACCACGTTCGATGTAAGCTCCTTCTTCGATAAGATCAGCAATCATGTCTCCGAGATGGGTGATACGACGATATTCACTACCGTGGACAAAATCAAAGTCTAAGTTGTAGTCAGTATCAACGCCATGCGTACGAATACGAATGGTAGGTTCGAATAGCTGGCGTTCACGGTTTTCAGTGATGCTATAGCTATAAGTACTTCCCAGTAGCTCGTTCTCTTCTAAACGCTGAACTAAGGTTTTAGCCCACTCTTCAACTTGCTCGTTATTTTTCAATGCATCTTCTGTCAGCGTTGAGTGATAAACTAAGCTATTGAGCAGAGCTTGCGGGTAGAGGCGTTCAAGGCGACGAATGATTTTATGTGCCGCATTGTATTCGACTACCAATTTTTCCAGTTCTTCACCTTTCATCGCAGGTGCATCGGCACTTAAATGCAGCGCTGCGCCATCAAGAGCAATAGAGATCAGATACTCATCCATCGCATCATCATCTTTAATATATTGTTCTTGTTTGCCTTTTTTCACTTTATACAGTGGTGGCTGAGCGATATACACATGACCTCGCTCAACAATCTCTGGCATTTGGCGATAGAAGAAAGTGAGTAGCAGAGTACGAATGTGTGAACCATCGACGTCAGCATCCGTCATGATAATAATGCTGTGATAACGCAGTTTGTCTGGGTTGTACTCATCACGACCAATGCCGCAGCCTAATGCGGTGATTAGGGTTGCCACTTCTTGTGAGGAGAGCATTTTATCGAAACGCGCTTTTTCAACGTTAAGAATTTTACCTTTCAGAGGTAAAATTGCTTGGTTCTTACGGTTACGGCCTTGTTTTGCAGAGCCGCCCGCAGAGTCCCCTTCCACTAAGTAGAGTTCAGACAGTGCAGGGTCGCGTTCTTGACAGTCAGCCAGTTTGCCTGGCAAGCCCGCTAAGTCTAGTGCACCTTTACGACGCGTCATTTCACGTGCTTTACGAGCCGCTTCACGTGCACGCGCTGCGTCAATGATTTTACCAACAACGATTTTTGCATCGTTTGGATTTTCTAACAGGTATTCAACAAAACGTTCGTTCATCATCGTTTCAACAGCGGTTTTTACCTCTGAAGAAACCAATTTTTCTTTGGTTTGTGATGAAAACTTAGGATCAGGGACTTTGACAGAGATAACAGCAATCAAGCCTTCACGAGCATCGTCACCCGTTGCGCTGACTTTGGCCTTCTTCTGATAGCCTTCTTTATCCATGTAGTTGTTCAAAGTACGCGTCATTGAAGCTCGGAAGCCTGCAAGGTGAGTACCGCCATCACGTTGTGGAATGTTGTTGGTGTAGCAGTAAACATTTTCTTGGAAACCATCGTTCCATTGCATGGCAATTTCAACACCAATGCCATCTTTCTCGGTTGAGAAATAAAATACGGATGGGTGGATTGGCGTTTTGTTACGGCTTAGATACTCAACAAAGGCTTTGATACCACCTTCATAGTGAAAGTGATCTTCTTTACCATCACGTTTATCAATCAGTCTAATTGATACCCCTGAGTTTAAGAATGACAGCTCGCGAAGGCGCTTAGCTAAAATATCATACTCAAATTCAGTGATGCCTTTAAAGGTATCCATGCTTGGCCAGAAGCGAACACGTGTTCCTGTTTGGTCAGTTTCACCGACGACAGTCAGTGGGCCTTGTGGCTCACCATGGCTATATACTTGTTCGTGAACTTTACCATCGCGACGGATAGTCAATTCGAGTTTTTCAGATAAGGCGTTAACAACAGATACCCCAACTCCATGCAATCCGCCGGAGACTTTATAGGAGTTATCGTCAAATTTCCCGCCTGCGTGCAGAACAGTCATGATAACTTCTGCTGCTGATACTCCTTCTTCTTCATGGATACCTGTTGGAATACCACGACCGTCATCTTGAACGGAGACCGAGTTATCAGCATGGATTGTGATCACGATGTCGTCACAAAAACCGGCGAGGGCTTCGTCGATAGCGTTGTCGACAACCTCGAAGACCATGTGATGAAGACCGGTACCATCGTCGGTATCACCGATATACATGCCTGGGCGCTTACGCACCGCATCCAGCCCTTTTAATACCTTGATACTTGAGGAGTCATATGTATTCGACATCAACGTTTCCCGCTATATTATTCCTGTGGTTTAACTTCTATTTTGCCATGTTCTACGCTAAACATCTTGCTATTTACATCAATCATGTCTTGAACTTGCTCAGGTGTAATTGCACTAACAAACACTTGAGCTTGCGTAGCCTTGAGACGAGCTGCCAATAATTGACGGCGGCCTGAATCAAGTTCCGAGGCAAAATCATCCAGTAGATACAGGCATCGTTGCCCGCTCTGTTGGGTGAAAAATTCACCCTGCGCTAACCTTAAAGCGCACATTAAAAGTTTTAGCTGACCGCGTGAAAGCATATCTTCCACAGGGGTGCCATTGGCCCTGATCCGCAAATCCGCTTTATGTGCCCCTGAGGCGGTATAGGTTAACGCTTTATCACGCTCAAATTGGCGCTCTAATAATTCTGAATACTCAATTTCTTTATCCCAACCGCGTTGAAAAGAAACTGATAATACAAATTCAGGTAAAAATTGTTGGCAAGTTTGCTTAATATTTTCAGCAATACCCGCAATATAGTCACTACGCCATTGACTGATTTGTTCAGTTAATGGCGCCAATTGTTGATCCCAATGACGTATTTGCTCATAACGACTGACTTGGCGTAATGCAGCATTACGTTGCTTTAATAACCGTTTTAAATCGGACCAAACGGAAAAAAACAAGGGTTCATTATGAAAGCACCCCCAGTCGATAAATGCACGTCGATACTTTGGACCACCATTCAGTAATGTAAAGCCTTCTGGGGTAATCAATTGCATTGGCAGTAATTTTGCCAATTCAGCAATTTTATGGCCATCTGTACCGTCGATTCTTACTTTACTATCACCCTCACGGTTTTTACTTAAACCAAGTGACAGCTCTTTGCGTGACCCATCAAGATGGCGCAATTTCCCATGTAGGATAAATTGTTCCTGTTCGTGACGGATCACTCGGTTTGCTTGAATGCTGCGAAAAGCACGACCATGTCCAAGTGTATAAATCGCTTCCAGTACACTGGTTTTACCGCTCCCATTTGGGCCAATTAAAAAATTAAACCCATTAGCTAGCGCGAGATCGGTATCTTCAATGTTACGAAAATCGCGGATCAATAAACGCGAAAGGATCATAGAAAATGATTACAAACGCATTGGCATGACAACATAAACAGCAGCGCTGCTCGCGGAGTCTTCAATCTGCACACTCGACACTGCATCGGTTAAGAATAGTGTCACATTTTCGCTTTTTAATGCATTTAGCACGTCTAAGATGTAGCTAACGTTAAAGCCGATTTCCATTTCAGTGCCTTGATAGCTGACATCAACAATCTCTTCAGCTTCTTCTTGCTCTGGGTTATTGGCAGTAATACGTAATTGGTTTTCACTGAAATACAAGCGAACACCGCGGAATTTCTCATTTGATAGAATTGCCGCCCGGGAAAAAGCTTGTTTGAGTAAATCACAACGCGCTTCTAATGTTTTGTCTGGATTTTTCGGTAGCACGCGGCGGTAGTCAGGAAAACGGCCATCAACTAATTTTGAGGTAAAAATAAAACCGCCGACATGGGCGCGTATATTATTGCTACCGATTTGTAGTTGTACGGGTGAGTCGCCGCCATCTAATAGGCGCATTAACTCAATAACCCCTTTACGAGGAACTATGACCGAATGTGATGGCAGCTCTTCTTGAGCGATTTCCATCGAACAAACCGCTAAGCGGTGACCATCCGTTGAAACAGTTCTTAATAGCTGCCCTTCGGTTTCAAATAGCATACCATTAAGGTAGTAACGGACATCCTGATGTGCCATTGAAAACTGTGTAGCTTCAATCAGGCGTTTCAGGATGGACTGTGGCAGTGAAAATTCAACTTCACTTTGCCAGTCATCTAAATTAGGAAAATCGCTCGCCGGTAAAGTTGATAACGAGAAGCGGCTACGCCCAGAGCGAACCAATAACCGGTCATCATCGAGTTCAACACGGATTTCTGAACCATCAGGAAGCCCACGCCAGATATCAAAAAACTTGCGTGCTGGAACGGTAGTTGCTCCAACTTCATGTTCCTGTGTTAGGGGAACATTGGCCATCATCTCCATTTCTAAGTCGGTTCCCGTCAATAGCAAAGCCCCTTCTTTTACTTGTAACAGAAGGTTGCCCAAAATAGGTAGCGTCGGACGCCCGCCTAATGGGCCACTAACTTGTTGTAACGGTTTTAATAACTGCTCACGTTCAATAGTAAATTTCATAGCAATTAAGATGATAATGTTCTGATTAAGTTAGAAAAATCCTCTTTGATGTCATGGCTTTCTTCCCGTAACTGTTCAATTTTACGGCAAGCATGCAATACCGTTGTATGATCACGGCCACCAAAGGCATCCCCGATTTCAGGTAAACTATGATTAGTCAGTTCTTTTGCCAATGCCATTGCCATCTGGCGCGGACGAGCGACAGAACGAGAACGGCGTTTGGAAAGTAAATCTGCAACTTTTATCTTGTAATACTCAGCCACAGTTTTCTGAATGTTATCTATAGTTACCAGTTTTTCTTGTAGTGCAAGTAAATCTCGCAGCGCTTCACGCACAAAATCAATGGTGATGGCGCGGCCGGTAAAATTTGCATTGGCGATAACGCGGTTTAATGCCCCTTCTAATTCACGGACATTAGAACGTAGTCGCTTGGCGATGAAGAAAGCCACTTCGCCTGGAAGCTGGATCTCATTTTCATCGGCTTTTTTCATCAAGATCGCTACGCGAGTTTCAAGCTCTGGTGGTTCAATAGCTACCGTTAACCCCCAACCAAAACGCGATTTTAAACGATCTTCAACGCCATTGATCTCTTTAGGGTAGCGATCTGAAGTTAAAATAATTTGCTGGTTACCTTCTAGTAGCGCATTGAAGGTATGAAAAAACTCTTCTTGAGAGCGCTCTTTATTAGCAAAAAATTGAATATCATCGATAAGCAATGCATCAACAGAGCGGTAGTAGCGCTTAAATTCTTCAATCGCGTTGTTTTGTAAAGCCTTAACCATATCTTGTACAAAACGTTCTGAGTGCATATAAACGACACGTGCGTTGGCTTTATGTTGCATGATGCTATTGCCAACGGCGTGTAGTAAGTGCGTTTTACCTAAACCCGTGCCGCCATAGAGGAACAATGGGTTATATGCGCCCCCTGGGTTTTCAGCAACTTGTCTCGCGGCTGCGCGAGCTAGCTGGTTAGATTTACCTTCAACAAAGTTATCAAAAGTATGTTTGGGGTTCACATTTGAGCGATAGGCGACATCAGGTTGTATTTTAGTTGAATTATCCCAACTTGGCTTTATCGGCGCTGAAGGAATGACAACAGCGGGAGCTTCATGTGCAGGGCGAGCCTGGGTATTCGTTTGAGAAACGGAAATGGGTTTGCTTCCCACCTCGAAACGAAGAGCAGGCACGTCAGTACCACAGAAATCATTCAGTAGTTCATTGATATTATTGATGTATTTATCTCTCACCCAATCAAGGACAAAACGATTCGGGGCATAAAGTGCCAATGTGTTATCGTTTAATTCAGCTTGAAGAGGGCGTATCCACATACTGAATTCTGTGGCAGGTAGTTCATCCTGCAATCGGGCAAGACATTGCTGCCAAAGCGAAAGTGACACGGTGGACTCCCCTAAACAAGATCATCAATGAAACAAAAGAAGTACGGATTAAGCAAAGAATTTTCCGATCCTCAGATCAGAAATGTGACCGGAGATCATACCGTAAAATTGGCAAGAGATCTTCATTCTTTTACACAGTTTTTATGCTTTTTATCCACAGGTAAATGTGGTAAGACAACGAGGTTAACAGAGAAGCATACAGTTTGATCGCGATCATCAATGTTTTTTTCCACAACGTTGGGGATAACTTTAGACTATTTCTGGAAAATATTCTCTAAGATCAAAAAATATTTTTAGATCGACCGATGATCCTTGCGCTTTAGGGTGGAGTCCGTATAATCTTCCACCCTGTGTACTGCGTCGAAGCGATTTTTATGATGACTCATTTACGTTTAGGTAAGTGATTAAAATGAAAACACCGCTTTATGCGCTGTGACAGTATATGTCAGCAAACCTGTCAGCCAGGCTATAAATAAAAGTGGTTTGATTGCGTCATTTCATTGACGTGACCCCCTATGTTTTATTACAATCCTGCCTCTTTCTATATTGTTGCGATAGAGGCACAGGTGTAAATCAGTTTCCACTGGTTGCCAACGCGTTTACTGAATCAGTAATAAATTTAAAAGTTAGGTAGAAATCGTTATGAAACGCACTTTTCAACCGTCCGTACTGAAGCGCAACCGTTCACACGGTTTCCGTGCTCGTATGGCCACTAAAAATGGTCGTCAGGTTCTGGCTCGCCGTCGTGCTAAAGGCCGCGCTCGTCTGACCGTTTCATCTAAGTAATAAAGCTAGCCCTCTATTCTAGTGGTTACGCTCGCTTTTACCCGGGAGTTACGTTTGTTAACTCCCAGGCACTTCGATAATGTCTTTAAGCAGCCGCAGAGGGCGAGTTCCCCAGAGATAACAATCCTTGGTCGCCTAAACGAGCTGGGGCATCCCCGCATCGGTCTTACCATCGCCAAAAAAAATGTTAAACGAGCTCATGAGCGAAATCGTATTAAACGATTAGCCCGTGAATATTTTCGTTTGCATCAACATGAGTTACCTCCAATGGATTTTGTGGTATTGGTAAGGAGAGGGGTAGCTAATCTCGATAACCAGCAAATCACGGAAGCATTGGGTAAGTTATGGCGTCGGCACAATCGCTTGGCTCAAAAATCCTGATCGGGCTGATTAGGGGGTACCAATTGGCGATTAGTCCGCTATTGGGGCCTCGTTGCCGTTTTAATCCAACTTGTTCAAATTATGGAATTGAGGCATTGCGCAGGTTCGGAATGTTAAAAGGTAGTTGGTTAACAGCGAAACGCGTATTAAAATGCCACCCTTTACACGCTGGTGGTGACGATCCTGTTCCACCTAAAAAAAACGATGATAATAGAGAATTATAACGATGGATTCGCAACGCAATCTTCTACTCATCGCTTTGCTATTTGTTTCGTTCTTAGTCTGGCAGGCTTGGGAAAGCGATAAAGTTACCCAAGATGTAAAAACTGTCCAAACGACACAACAAACAGATATGCCAAGCAGTGATTCCCAAACTGTAACGAGCAGTGGGCAAGGTAAGCTGATCACAGTGAAAACAGATGTGTTAGATTTACGCATCAATACACGTGGTGGTGATATCGATGAGGCTGACTTGTTAGCCTATCCTGCGACCCTTCATTCGGAAGATCCTTTCCGCTTACTAGAAACTACACCAGGTTTTCTCTATCAGGCACAAAGTGGTCTGATTGGCCAACACGGCCCTGATAACCCAGCGAATAACAATGGTCAACGTCCTGTTTATAATACGGCTGAATCTAGCTTTGTATTACAGGATGGCCAAGATGAGCTACGTGTTCCAATGACATTCACCGATAAAGACGGTGTGGTTTATCAAAAAACCTATGTCTTAAAACGCGGCCATTACACTGTTGATGTTGAATACAATATTCAAAACCCAACAGCACAAGCTTTGAACCTCGCTTTCTTTGGTCAGTTGAAACAGACTATTCAATTACCAAAAGAGCGTGATACGGGTAGCAGCAACTTTGCATTACATACTTATCGTGGTGCGGCTTATTCTTCTGATGAAACTAACTATAAAAAATATAGTTTTAGCGATATTGAAGATAAAAACCTCAGCATTACCACTAAAGGTGGCTGGGTAGCGATGCTGCAACAGTATTTCGCGACGGCATGGGTTCCTGCAAGTAGCGAAAAAAGCACTTTCTATACCATCGACCTTGATAAAACCGCTGCAATCATTGGTTATAAGAGTGAGCCTGTGACCATTGCTGCAAACGGTGCGGGTACATATTCATCGACATTGTGGATTGGTCCTGAAATCCAGTCAGAAATGGCGGATGTTGCTCCACACTTAGATTTAACCGTTGATTATGGTTGGTTATGGTTTATCTCTCAGCCACTGTTCAAACTGCTGAAATTCATTCACGGTTTTGTCGGTAACTGGGGTATTGCTATCATTGTTATTACCTTTATTGTCCGCGGTATCATGTACCCGCTGACTAAAGCGCAGTACACTTCAATGGCGAAAATGCGTTTACTGCAACCTAAACTGGCTGCAATGCGTGAGCGTATTGGTGATGACAAACAGCGTATGAGCCAAGAAATGATGGCGATGTATAAAGCAGAAAAAGTTAACCCGCTGGGTGGCTGTTTACCTCTGCTGATCCAAATGCCAATCTTCCTTGCCCTTTACTACATGTTGATGGGGTCTGTTGAGCTGCGTCATGCACCATTCTTTGGTTGGATACAGGACTTGTCAGCACAAGATCCATACTACATCCTTCCAGTGCTGATGGGTGTGACTATGTTTGTTATTCAGAAGATGTCGCCAACGGCGGTAACTGACCCAATGCAGCAGAAGATCATGACTTATATGCCTGTCGTGTTCACGATCTTCTTCCTGTGGTTCCCATCAGGTCTGGTACTGTACTATATCGTGAGTAACTTAGTGACGATTATCCAACAACAGATTATCTATCGTGGTCTGGAAAAACGTGGTTTACATAGTCGCGATAAGAAAGAAAAGAAATAATGTAAATCATAGATGAGCCTTCTGCTCAGCTATCGATATAATATTAAGGCGGCCATTTAATGACCGCCTTAATTCGTTATAGGATGACAGAGAAACATTATGCAAACCAATGATACGATTGTTGCGCAGGCAACGCCTCCTGGTCGTGGTGGGGTCGGTATATTACGAGTATCAGGCCCAAAAGCGGCATTCGTTGCTCAAACTGTATTGGGCAAACTACCAAAACCACGTTATGCAGACTACCTGCCTTTTCGTGATGTCAATGATAGTGTGCTTGACCAAGGGATTGCGCTTTTCTTTCCCGGCCCTAACTCCTTTACAGGTGAAGATGTTTTAGAACTACAAGGGCATGGTGGCCCTGTCATTCTTGATTTATTACTCAAACGTATTTTAACCATTGATGGTATTCGTATTGCTAACCCTGGCGAATTCTCTGAGCGTGCATTTTTAAATGATAAGCTGGATTTAGCACAAGCAGAAGCGATTGCTGATTTGATTGATGCGAGCTCAGAACAAGCTGCGCGTTCAGCGATGAATTCACTGCAAGGCGCTTTTTCTGCACAAATTCATCATATGGTTGAAGCATTAACGACTTTACGTATTTATGTTGAAGCTGCGATTGATTTTCCTGATGAAGAAATTGATTTTCTTTCTGATGGTAAAATCGAAGCCAAGCTGGATGAGGTGATTGCCGACTTAGGACGTGTTCGCGGCGAAGCGCGTCAAGGCAGTTTACTGCGTGAAGGGATGAAAGTGGTGATCGCTGGTCGTCCAAATGCAGGTAAATCAAGCTTATTGAATGCATTAGCAGGTCGTGAAGCTGCGATTGTAACCGATATCGCAGGTACGACCCGTGATGTCTTACGTGAACATATTCATATTGATGGCATGCCACTACATATTATTGATACGGCAGGTTTACGCGAAGCAAGTGACGAAGTTGAACGTATTGGTATTGAGCGAGCGTGGAAAGAGATTGAGCAGGCGGATCGGGTACTGTTTATGTTAGATAGTACAACCACCGATGCTACGGAGCCACAAGATATTTGGCCTGAATTTATGGCTCGTTTACCCGATACTTTGCCTGTCACTGTGATCCGCAATAAAGCAGATAAAACGGGAGAACAAATTGAATTTGTTGAAGATGCCCGTTATCCACTGATCCGCCTTTCTGCTCGAGAGGAAAAAGGTATTGATTTGCTGCGCGACCATCTTAAAGAAACCATGGGTTTCAATAGCAATATGGAAGGTGGTTTTTTGGCACGTCGTCGCCACTTGCAAGCACTGGATGCCGCAGCGATACATTTAGCGCGGGGCCATGAGCAGTTAGTGGTGGCTCGTTCTGGTGAACTACTGGCGGAAGAATTACGTTTAGCACAACAAGAACTCAGTGAGATTACGGGTGAATTCACCTCAGATGACTTGCTAGGCCGTATTTTTTCTAGCTTTTGTATTGGTAAATAATTGCTCAAATCGTTTTGTTATACTATTGTTACAAGAAGTAGTGAAAATAGCCTCATCAAAAATTTGATGAGGCTATGGTTATTTATCACGAGTTTTGTTGACCGATTATCTGTCTTGACTGATCGGTATTATCTCGATGATATGTGGAGTCTTTACTCTATATCTGTAAACAATGATTAAAGTGGCAGACCTGGCAGAACAGGTAAATCTGGCAAATCAATGTCTAAACAGATAACAGCGCCTGTAATCGGATCAACGACTGCTTGGAGACAAACATCGATATCATCTGCCGCAGCATAGGTTGCGAAAACAGAAGAGCAAAGTATTGATAGACCTAACAGTAAGTTTTTCATGGACCATCTCCTATAAGGATAAATGATTATCAAAGATTCAGACTAGGAAACACGGGAATATCAACATCTATACTGATATCAGCGCCTGTAATGGAATTAATAACCGCTTAAATATCAGCGCCAGAATCATTCGCTACAGCATAGGTGGTGAAAAATGACTAACAAATCAGAGAGATACCTAACAATAAATGCTTCATGACTATCTCCTGTTGTTTGAAAGTCATTTGAAGTCTAGTTAGGCGTAACCGGCATAATACCAGCATTAATAAATTAATGTGATCTGCATCACAATTAACAGATCAAAATCAATTGATTGATTTTGTTTTGCTAATTAAATCAATAAATTCAAATTCTTATATTGTGGTCGGAATATTCTTATTAAATTCATTGGTTTATTTTTAGAGTAAAAAAAGTAGCAAATAACGAAAGTTTAATATTTCGTTAAGCTCTATTCCTGATTACTTATTACAATACTGATTAATATGAATATCAGGTCTAAATTAATGAACGATATCACGACGATAAACATTTATAGCTTTGTACAGCGCCCTGATTTGATCGAACAGTCGGAGGTGCTGTTAGACGCCTTATGGCCACAATTCATGTGTGAAACCGCAGTTCCCGATGAGTATTGGGAACAACTCTATCAAGAACCAATGAATCATTTCCAATTTTTAGCCGCCACAACGGTTAAGGGGAAAGAAACGGTTATTGGGGTAATTAAAGCTGTGCCTTTTCAATGGGCTGATAGTGATCTGACTAAGCTAAAAGAGTTTGGTTGGGATGATATTTTTAACTTTGCGATTGAGAACAAACAAGGGGATACCCGCTATGTTTCAGCGTTATCAGTCACGGTTGAACCTAAATATCGTGGGTATCACATACCCGAATTGTTAATTAGCGCGTTGAAAAAAGCGGCGATGAACTATGGTGCAAAAGCCGTTGTCGTACCTGTTCGCCCAACGCTCAAACATTGTTATCCATTGCAATCATTCGATGATTATTGTGCTTGGAAAAATGAAAAGGGTGAGCCATTTGATCCATGGATCCGCACACATTGGCGACTAGGTGGTAAAATTTTATGGCCAATATACCGTTCAATGGTGATAGAAGGCACTATTGAACAGTGGGAGTCATGGACAGGTATGCGTTTTATGCAGTCAGGTCAATATGTAGTGCCTAGCGCACTTGTACCTGTTTCTGTTGATTTTGAAAAACAATGGATTGAGTATATCGAACCGAATTTGTGGATGATACACCCATTGGAGCATGGATAACGATTAATCAATTATCCGACTTGAATGTGTGAATACGGTGGCTTTTCCTTGGCGGCAAAAGCCCACCAATGTGAGGTTTGATTTTTCAGCCACTTCAATTGCCAGTGAGGTAGCCGCAGAAACTGCAAATAATATTTCTGCGCCGCAGCTTGCCGCTTTTTGCACCATCTCATAACTTGCACGACTAGAAACTAATACGGCGCCTTGCTGCCAGTTTTGGCGATGCTTCATGCCTAATAGTTTATCAAGTGCCACATGACGGCCGACATCTTCACAGCCGCCAACTAACTCGCCTGTGGGGGAAATCCATGCGGCGGCATGGGTACAGCCGGTAATAGCACCGATTTCTTGAACTTTTTTTAATTCTGTTAAAGCATGGTCAAGGTAGCTGAGTGAAAATGTTTGGGTAAAAGGCAAAGGCATAATAGGTTTGAAAATTTCATCGAGCTGCTCTGTCCCGCAGATACCACAACCTGTTCTGCCTGCAAGATTGCGTCTGCGCTCTTTCAAACCCATAAAACGGCGGCTGGATAATTCGATATGAATTTCAATACCACGATGACAACCTTGGACAATATCAATCCCGCGAATTTCTTGCCCTGACTGTATGATCCCTTCGGATAATGAAAAGCCAACCGCAAAATCCTGTAAATCTTTTGGTGTTGCCATCATTACGACATGGGATATACCGTTATAGACCAATGCGACAGGTAATTCTTCTGCAACCCAGTCATTGACAGGCTGTTGAAGGTTGCCTTTTTGTTGCACGCTTGTGTGATTTGCACCAATCATTTTGAGAGATTTTGACTGTTTCGTGTTATTTGTTTCATGCATTAGATGAATTCCTAGCACTAATGATACATAATATTCATTATGGGTAAAAAGAATTTACACCATTCTCAGGCAATGAACCTGAATACGATACGGAAGACGTTGAATAAGAACAGTTTACCTGAGTATTGATATTTAAGATATTCAGTAGGTAAACAAGAGCAATGTAAATGAGGAGATCCCCATGCAAGTCAGCAGAAGGCAGTTCTTTAAGATCTGCGCTGGCGGTATGGCTGGTACAACGGCAGCAGCGCTGGGTTTTGCACCCTCAACTGCGTTAGCGTCGACACGTCAGTATAAATTACTGCGTGCGAAAGAAACCCGAAATACCTGCACATACTGCTCTGTCGGCTGTGGGCTGTTAATGTACAGCCTAGGTGATGGAGCGAAGAATGCAAAAGAAAGCATTTTTCATATCGAAGGAGACCCGGATCATCCGGTAAACCGCGGCGCACTCTGCCCGAAAGGTGCAGGACTTATCGATTTCATTCACAGTGAAAGTCGACTCAAATACCCTGAAGTACGCGAACCAGGTACTAACGAATGGAAACGCATCACTTGGAACGAAGCGTTTGATCGCATCGCTAAGCTGATGAAAGAAGACCGTGATGCTAACTTTATTAAACAAAATGAAGATGGTGTAACGGTTAACCGCTGGCTGACCACGGGTATGCTATGTGCATCAGCAGCGAGTAATGAAACCGGTTTTGTAACCCAAAAATTTAGTCGCGCCCTCGGCATGCTTGCCGTGGATAACCAAGCGCGTGTCTGACACGGACCAACGGTAGCAAGTCTTGCTCCAACATTTGGTCGCGGTGCGATGACCAACCACTGGGTTGATATTAAAAATGCCAACCTTGTAGTCGTTATGGGTGGTAATGCGGCAGAAGCGCATCCAGTTGGTTTCCGCTGGGCGATGGAAGCTAAAATCCATAATAAAGCTAAATTGATTGTTATTGATCCACGCTTTACCCGTACAGCGGCGGTGGCGGATTTCTACACGCCTATCCGTTCAGGGACTGATATTGCCTTTTTATCAGGTGTGATCAAATACCTACTGGATAACAAAAAAATCCAGCAGGAATACGTCGAAGCTTATACCAACGCTAGCCTTATTATCCGTGAAGATTACGGTTTTGATGATGGTCTATTTACAGGCTACGATGCTGAAAAACGTCAGTACGATAAAACCACGTGGAACTACGAGATGGATGAGAATGGCTTCGCATTACGCGATCCAACTTTGACTCACCCTCGTTGCGTGTTGAATCTACTGAAAGAACACGTTAGCCGTTATACGCCAGAAGTGGTGAATAACATCTGTGGTACGCCAATTGAAGACTTCCTACAAGTCTGTGAGTACATTGCAGAAACGAGTGCTAAAGACAAAACGGCATCATTCCTTTATGCACTTGGCTGGACGCAACATACCATTGGTGCGCAAAACATCCGTACTATGGCAATGATCCAGTTACTGCTTGGTAATATGGGGATGCTAGGTGGCGGTGTGAACGCACTGCGTGGCCACTCGAATATTCAAGGTCTGACCGACTTAGGTTTGCTATCACAAAGCTTACCGGGTTATATGACCCTACCATCGGATAAACAAACCACACTTGAAAGTTATTTAGCGGCCAATACACCGAAAATGACCCAACCAGGTCAGGTGAACTATTGGGGTAATTACCCGAAATTTTTCGTCAGCATGATGAAAACTTTCTATGGTGATAAAGCGCAGAAAGAAAATAACTGGGGCTTTGACTGGTTGCCTAAATGGGATCAGGGATACGATGTGTTGCGTTACTTCGAAATGATGGATAAAGGTGAAGTGAATGGCTATATCTGCCAAGGCTTTAACCCATTAGCCTCATTCCCGAATAAAAACAAAGTGGCAAAATCACTGTCTAAGCTGAAATTCTTGATCACGATTGACCCACTGAATACGGAAACGGCTAACTTCTGGCAAAACCATGGTGAGATAAACGAAGTGGATCCTGCTGAGATCCAAACTACGGTTTTCCGCCTACCATCATGCTGCTTTGCAGAAGAAAATGGTTCGATTGTTAACTCAGCACGTTGGTTGCAATGGCACTGGAAAGGTGCGGATGCCCCAGGTGAAGCCATCAGTGATGGTGAAATTCTGTCTGGTATCTATCATCGTATACGTCAGCTGTATGAAACAGAGGGTGGAGAAACGCCAGAGCCAGTTCTAAACATGACATGGAACTATCTCGACCGTGATAATCCAACACCGGAAGAAGTTGCCCAAGAAAGCAATGGTTATGCTTTAGTCGATCTGAAAGACGCTGATGGCAATGTCATTGTGAAGAAAGGCGAACTGTTGAGCTCATTTGCTCAATTACGTGATGATGGTACAACATCAAGTGGTTGTTGGATCTTTACTGGTAGCTGGACACCGAAAGGTAACCAGATGGCTCGTCGTGATAACTCTGACCCAACAGGTCTGGGTAACACACTTGGCTGGGCGTGGGCATGGCCATTGAACCGTCGTGTTATCTATAACCGTGCATCTGCTGACCCAATGGGTAAACCATGGGATCCGCGTCGCCAAATCCTTGAATGGGATGGTAGCAAGTGGATTGGTATGGATGTACCTGACTATAGCAACGCTCCTCCGGGTAGTGGTGTTCATCCGTTCATCATGCAACCTGAAGGTATGGGTCGTTTGTTTGCACTGGATAAAATGGCTGAAGGTCCATTCCCTGAACACTATGAACCGATAGAAACACCGCTTGATACTAACCCATTGCATCCAAATGTGGTTTCTAACCCTGCGGCGCGCGTGTTTAAAGATGACTGGGCGCAAATGGGTAAAGCGACAGAATTCCCTTATGTGGGAACAACTTATCGCTTAACGGAACATTTCCACTATTGGACAAAACACGCATTGTTGAATGCCATTATTCAGCCTCAGCAATTTATCGAAATCGGTGATCGCTTAGCGGCAGAAAAAGGCATTAAACAAGGTGATATGGTGAAGGTCAGCTCTAAACGTGGCTACATTAAAGCGAAAGCAGTGGTCACAAAACGTATTCATACGTTGAAAGTCGACGGTAAAGATATTGATACCATTGGTATCCCTATCCACTGGGGCTTTGAAGGTTTAGCAGTGAAAGGCTTTATTGCTAACACACTGACACCATATGTGGGTGATGCCAACACGCAAACGCCTGAATTTAAGTCATTCCTTGTGAATGTGGAAAAGGTGTAAGGAGATAAATTATGTCAATGCAATCACAGGACATTATTCGTCGTTCCGCCACCAATTCCCTGACGCCCCCAGCGCAAGTACGGGACTATAAGGAAGAAGTGGCGAAGCTGATCGACGTAACAACGTGTATCGGCTGTAAAGCGTGTCAGGTTGCCTGTTCTGAATGGAACGATATTCGTGACAAGATCGGTACAAACGTTGGGGTTTATGATAACCCAACTGATTTAACCGCTAAGTCATGGACTGTCATGCGTTTCTCTGAAGTGGAAGAAAATGGCAAGTTCGAGTGGCTGATCCGTAAAGACGGCTGCATGCACTGCTATGATCCCGGCTGCTTAAAAGCTTGCCCATCAGAAGGCGCAATTGTTCAGTACAAAAACGGTATTGTTGACTTCCAATCAGAGCATTGTATTGGTTGTGGTTATTGTATTGCGGGTTGTCCGTTCAACGTGCCACGTATCAACCAAGAAGATAACCGTGCATACAAGTGTACGCTGTGTGTCGATAGGGTTGAAGTTGGTCAAGAGCCTGCGTGCGTGAAAACCTGCCCAACAGGGGCTATCCACTTTGGTACCAAAGAGGATATGACAGCGCTGGCAACTGATCGTGTGACTGAACTGAAAACACGCGGTTACAACAACGCGGGTCTGTATGATCCTGAAGGCGTTGGTGGTACACACGTGATGTATGTTCTACATCACGCTGATAAGCCTCAGTTGTATCATGGCTTGCCAGAAAACCCAACCATTAGCCCGACAGTCACTTTCTGGAAAGGTATCTGGAAGCCGTTAGCAGCGGTTGGTTTTGCTGCAACTTTTGCGGCGGCCATCTTCCACTATGTGGGTATTGGTCCGAACCGCGTCTCCAAGAAGGAAGAAGAAGAGGCTCTGAAAGATATTCAGGACTCAACAACTTCTGAGACTTCAAAGTCAGTTGAAGGGGAGGATCAAAAATGATACCGCAGGATAATGAAAAAATTATTCGCCATAAGCCGATTGAAAGGATCAATCACTGGGCGGTTGTGATTTGCTTTTTGTTCACTGCCATTAGTGGGTTGGGGTTTTTCTTCCCATCACTCAACTGGTTTATGAACATTTTGGGCACACCACAACTGGCTAGGATCCTGCATCCATTTGTCGGTACGGCGATGTTCCTGTTGTTTATCTTTATGTTTTTCCGTTATTTTCACCATAACTTTATCAACAAAGAAGATATTAAGTGGGCGAAAAATATCGGTAAAGTCCTGAAGAATGAAGAAGCAGGTGACGTTGGGCAATATAACCTTGGTCAGAAAGGGGTGTATTGGGTGGTGACTATCTGTTTACTGCTGTTGGCGGTAAGTGGTGTGATCATGTGGCGTCCTTACTTCGCTGACTTTTTCTCTATCCCAATTTACCGTGCAGCGATTATGGTGCACTCTCTGTCTGCGATTGCGTTAATCATCATGATTGTGGTGCATGCTTATGCCGCAATTTGGGTGAAAGGTTCAGTTCGCGCGATGGTCGAAGGTTGGGTAACACGTGGCTGGGCGAAGAAACATCATCCACGTTGGTATCGTGAAATCGTCGAAAAAGAGAAACAGCAGCAACAAGAGAAGAACTAAATTCTTTAATTGTTAACTAGTTATCAACCCACAGGCAATATTGCTTGTGGGTTTTTTAATATTCATTACGCGCCATTCTTCACGTTGTCGTATTTTTTGTTAAGGTATGCTGATTTCAGGTTCACGAGTGACTCATTACACCTAGTAATTCGTTTAATTATCACTTGGCTGTGCCTAGAATATAATGCAATAAAGATATATAAAATCATTTTATTATTACTTAATTATAATAATTAATTTTCTGGAGTCGATTTGGCATAGTCCTTTTACGAGGTAATTACGGAATATTGTTGTGTTTAACTTCAAATAAATAATATTTGAATGCTATTCAATAATAATGTGTTTATTGTTGAGTAGAATTTAAATATTCATCATTTAAAGATGCTCCTTAAATTACGTTATTTTGATTTATAAGGGTATTTTTTTTTGTTGTTGATCGTTTATAGATGCTCATATTATGGGATTTTAAAAGGATGGTTTAAATAAGACTTTCTTAATTGGATTTTAAATTATCATATCAGAACAATCAATAATGCCATTTTTAGAATAATTCAATAGCAGTATGCTCGATTAGTGAATGAATAAAATATTAATAACCTCTAAATATTACTAGATTAGAATAATTAAATAATTGAACTTCAATATATTAGCTTTCTAGACATTAAGTGAGATATTTATTATAACGGTGTAAATCATTATTTCTTAATAAGAAATATTCTAATAAAAATTATCCTTTTTGAAATGACGTTCACCGCAGCTAAATAAATATTTAATTCCATTTACGACAGCTAAATAATGAGGTAATTCATGGATCTTCCTTTACAAGGTATCAAAGTACTCGATTTCACCGGTGTACAGTCAGGGCCATCTTGTACCCAAATGTTAGCGTGGTTCGGTGCTGATGTAATTAAAATTGAACGCCCCGGTGTGGGGGATGTCACCCGTAATCAGCTAAGAGATATTCCTGATGCAGATGCGCTTTATTTTACCATGCTGAACAGCAATAAGCGCTCTGTTGAATTGAATACTAAAACACCAGAAGGCAAGGAAGTCATGGAACGTTTGATCAAGCAAGCCGATGTGCTGGTTGAAAACTTCCATCCAGGTGCTATCGACCATATGGGGTTTACTTGGGAACATATTCAAGAACTTAACCCACGCTTGATTTTTGGCTCGATTAAAGGATTTGATGAAAATTCACCTTATGCAGATGTTAAAGCGTATGAAAACGTTGCTCAGGCTGCGGGTGGTGCGGCTTCAACGACAGGTTTTTGGGATGGCCCACCATTAGTCAGTGCAGCAGCCCTTGGTGACAGTAATACCGGTATGCATTTGCTGATTGGTTTATTGGCCGCGTTATTACATCGTGAAAAAACGGGTAAAGGGCAACGCGTGACCATGTCGATGCAAGATGCGGTATTGAATCTTTGTCGAGTCAAATTACGTGACCAACAACGTTTAGAAAAAGTGGGTTATCTCGAAGAGTACCCGCAATATCCAAACGGTAAATTTGGTGATGCAGTGCCTCGTGGTGGTAACGCTGGTGGCGGTGGTCAACCGGGCTGGATCCTAAAATGTAAAGGCTGGGAAACTGACCCGAACGCTTACATTTATTTCACTATTCAAGAGCAAGACTGGGAACAAACTTGTGTGGCGATCGGCAAGCCTGAGTGGGCCACGGATCCCGCATACAGCACTCCACAAGCTCGTCAGCCACATATCTTTGATATTTTTGCTGAAATTGAAAAATTCTTAGCGGATAAAGACAAACACGAAGCCGTTGAGTATTTGAGCAAATATGGTGTGCCTTGTGCACCTGTACTAAGTATGCGTGAGATTGCACGTGATCAGTCATTGCGTGATAGCGGTAGTATTGTGGAAGTTGAGCAGCCAAAACGTGGTACTTACCTCACTGTGGGCTGCCCAATGAAGTTTTCTTCATTTACCCCTGAAATTAAGAGTGCACCGTTGTTAGGTGAACATACAGATGAAGTATTAACTGAATTGGGCTATAGCGCAGAGCAAATTGCATCTATGCGTACTAATAAAGCAATTTAATTCTCTATTAGGGAGCTTTATTGAAGCTCCCTCCACACGATTTACATTTTTATGAGGTGGACATGTCGACCGATCAAACACAAAACTTGACCGATGGAATGCATATTATCGTTGATGCACTGAAAAAGAATGGCATCGACACAATTTATGGTGTTGTGGGGATCCCTGTCACCGATATGGCGCGTCACGCGCAGGCAGAAGGCATTCGTTATATTGGCTTTCGTCATGAACAATCAGCGGGTAACGCAGCAGCTATTAGCGGTTATTTAACCCAAAAACCTGGCATTTGTTTAACAGTATCTGCCCCCGGTTTTTTAAATGGCATGGTGGCGTTAGCCAATGCAACGACTAACGGTTTTCCAATGATCCAAATTAGTGGTTCTAGCGATAGAGCCATTATCGACCTGCAACAAGGTGATTATGAAGAGTTGGATCAAATGAATACCGCGAAACCTTTTGTTAAGGCGTCATATCGAGTGAATAAACCAGAAGACCTCGGTATTGCTTTAGCTCGCGCTATTCGTGCTTCTGTTTCAGGTCGTCCGGGAGGCGTGTACCTTGATTTAACTACAGAAGTACTTGCTGCCGTAATGGATAAAGATGAAGCAGATAAAACCATTTTTACTGTGGAAGATCCTGCACCTCGTCAGTTACCAGCACCCGAATCAGTCGATAAAGCCCTTAAATTATTGGCGGCGGCAAAACGCCCGTTGATTATTTTAGGTAAAGGTGCGGCTTACGCACAAGCAGATGAAAATATTCGTCAATTTATTGAAACAACAGGTATTCCTTATTTACCAATGTCAATGGCGAAAGGGCTATTGCCTGATGATCATCCACAATCAGCGGCAGCTGCACGCTCTCATGCATTATCAAATGCAGACGTGGTAGTGCTCATGGGAGCACGTCTGAATTGGCTGCTCGATCATGGTAAAGGTAAGCATTGGTCAACAGAAACACAATTTATTCAGTTAGATATCGAGCCAACAGAGATTGATAGCAACCGTCCAATTGCCGCGCCTATTGTTGGTGACATCTATTCAAGTATTGAAGCGTTACTTGCTGGCTTGAAATCAACCCCAGTTAAGTCCCCGAGTGACTGGATGGCGGGTATCGATGATATCAAAAAAGTGAATAGCGAAAAAATGGCCGCTAAGCTGAATACTGATACTTCACCATTGAATTATTTCAACGCGCTGCGTGCTATTCGTGATGTGCTGGTCGATCACAAAGATGTGTATGTTGTGAACGAAGGGGCAAACACCCTCGATAATGGACGAAATATCATCGATATGTATAAACCACGTCAGCGTTTAGACTGTGGTACTTGGGGTGTGATGGGAATTGGTATGGGCTACGCAGTGGGCGCAGCGGTAACCAGTGGCAAACCTGTAGTCGCAATTGAAGGTGATAGTGCGTTTGGCTTTAGTGGCATGGAAATTGAAACTATTTGCCGTTATAAGCTGCCAGTAACTATCTTGATTTTCAATAATGGCGGTATTTACCGTGGTGATGGCGTTAACTTGCATGGTGACAGTGACCCATGTCCAACCGTGTTCATGAAGGGCGCTCGTTATGACAAGATGATCGAGGCTTTCGGCGGTATTGGTTATAACGCAACCACACCTGATGAAATCCAACAGGCTTTAAAAGCAGGTCTTACTTCGGGCCAACCAACATTGATTAATGTGGTGATTGACCCTGCGGTAGGCACTGAAAGTGGTCACATAGGTAATTTAAATCCTAAATCGGTTGTCAAAAACTAAACAACCTTTTCAATTAAATAAAAACGTAATGCCACTTAGTTAATAAGTGGCATTAGGACGCTTTTTGCCCAAAAAAGGTGAGTCTAATGACGGATTTTATGTTCAAGATATTTATGAGCGATTTATTGCCCATAATTATCATTATGGTATTAGGATACGTGAGTGGTCGACGTAACGTATTTACTAATGACCAAGCAAAAGCATTTAATAAACTAGTATTAAACTACGCATTACCGGCGGCATTATTTGTTTCATTAGTTCGTGCAAATCGCGACATGATTTTTGCTGACATGAAACTCACGATTATTTCATTAGTTGTTCTGCTGCTGTGTTTCTTTTTCACATTCTTTAGCTGTAAAAAATTCTTTAAACATTCGCGCCCAGAAGCCGCAGTTTGTGCCTTAATTGCTGGTTCACCAACGATTGGTTTTCTTGGCTTCGCGGTCTTAGATCCTATCTATGGTGATACGGTTTCTACCGGCCTAGTGGTTGCGATTATTTCAATTATCGTTAACGCAATTACTATCCCAATAGGCCTATTTTTACTTAACCCAGGTAGCGCTAATGGGCAAAAAGGCGGCGGTGGTATGAGTGCGCTTATTTCTGCCTTTAAAGAGCCCGTTGTTTGGTCACCAATATTAGCGACCGTTTTAGTCCTCGTCGGAATTAAAATTCCTGATGTTTGGGATCCAACATTCGACTTAATTGCTAAAGCGAACTCTGGGGTGGCGGTATTCGCAGCAGGACTGACATTGGCAGCAAATAAATTCGAATTCGATGGTGAGATTATTTATAACACCATGCTGAAGCTGATTTTAATGCCAGGTTTAATGTTAATTGCTGGACTATTATTCCATATGGAATCGACACAATTACAAATGATGGTATTAGCCGGTGCGCTTCCACCTGCATTCTCAGGAACCATTATTGCGAGCCGATTTAATGTGTATACCCGAACAGGAACCGCATCATTAGCGGTCAGTGTGATGGGTTTCATTATTGCGGCGCCATTGTGGATTTATATCGCACGTTTAGTCGCATAAATCGGCCGATGTGAAGCATTTAATAGGTTTCATATCGCCAGCAAATTAAGGAGTGATTATGGCTTTTCCTCTTCCATTAGATGGTATTCGAGTACTGGATTTTACTGGCGTTCAATCAGGGCCATCTTGTACCCAAATGTTAGCGTGGTTCGGTGCTGACGTCATAAAAATTGAGCGACCGGGTATTGGTGATGTGACACGCAGTCAACTTAGAGATATTCCAGATGTAGATGCGCTTTATTTCACCATGCTGAACAGTAATAAACGTTCCTTAGAACTGAATACCAAAACGCCGGAAGGCAAAGAGGTGATGGAAAAGCTGATCCGCCAAGCCGATGTACTGGTTGAAAACTTCCATCCGGGGGCGATTGATCATATGGGGTTTACGTGGGAAATCATTCAGCAACTTAACCCGCGACTGATCTTTGGCTCGATTAAAGGGTTTAATGAAAATTCACCTTATGCAGATGTCAAAGCGTATGAAAATGTGGCACAAGCAGCGGGTGGTTCAGCATCGACAACGGGTTTCCCTGATGGTCCACCTGTTGTGAGTTCGGCTGCTTTAGGGGATAGCAATACAGGTATGCACCTACTGATTGGTCTACTGGCTGCATTATTACAACGAGAAAAAACGGGTAAAGGGCAACGCGTGACCATGTCAATGCAAGACGCGGTATTGAATCTTTGCCGCGTTAAATTACGCGACCAACAACGACTCGAAAAGTTGGGTTTTTTAGAAGAGTACCCGCAATATCCTAATGGAACTTTTGGTGATGCCGTTCCACGTGGTGGTAATGCAAGTGGAGGTGGACAACCGGGTACGATGCTGAAATGCAAAGGCAGTGATACCGACCCCAATGCTTATATTTATTTTATTAACCAAGATCATAATTGGGAAAATACCTGTGATGCAATTGGTAAACCTGAATGGAAAACGGATCCTGCTTTTGTCACGACAGAAGCAAGAGCTAGCCATATCCAAGATGTTTGGGATGCCATCGAAGAAATTGCTAAAGATAAAGATAAGCATGAATTAACCGACTATTTCGATCAGTTCGGTGTGCCATGTTCCGCAGTATTAAGTATGAAAGAGTTAGTTGATGATCCCTCTTTACGAGGCAGTGGGTCCATTGTTGAAGTCGAACAACCATTACGTGGGCATTATTTGACTGTCGGCTGTCCAATGAAGTTTTCATCGTTTACGCCTGAAATTAAAAGTGCGCCACTTTTGGGGGAACATAATAATGAAATACTTAAAGAGCTGGGTTATAGCGATCAACAAATAGCAAATATGAAAGATAAAAAAGTTATTTAATTATATTCGACATATTTCTAATTGCAGGTTTTTAGTTAAGGTAGGGAGCTGTATTCCGTTGTGCTCCCAGCCTATCTGCAACACGAATTATTATCGAGTATAAAGATTATTAAATAACCCAATCAGACACATCAATATCTTATCAATAATAATGATGAGCGGGTTTTGCTCATCCATTATTTGCCTATTTATATTAAGGGTTAATAATATGGACAATGTAATAATTAAAAAAAGCAGTAAAGTTGCCGCTGTTGATTTTGTCCCTGCTTGGGGAGATTTAGATGGCAATATTCGTCGCTTAGCTGAGGCGGCGGAAAAAGTTGCAGAGCAAGGGGTCGACTATGCGGTATTCCCTGAAACGGCAGTGAGCGGCTATTTATTTTCTGATTCTGCGGAATTGGCACCTTATCTCGACACCATACCCGGCAAAACAACGGCGGCGATCTTACCGATACTCGCACGTACGGGTATGTATATGAGCGTTGGTATTGCTGAACGCGATACGGATACTGGATTAGCCTATAACTCAGCGGTATTGATGGGTCCAGAAGGTATTATTGGTAAATATCGTAAAATAGGTTTGAACTCCCAAGACCAAAAAGTGTTTGCGCCGGGTAATACAGGAGTGAAAACGTTTAATACGCCAATTGGCCGTATTGCATTATTAATTTGTTACGACGATACCTATTGGCAATATGTACGTTTGGCAGCGTTAGAAGGCGCGCAGATCATTGGTTGGCACTCAGTTTCTGACCGTATGATGCCGAATGCGACACCTGCTGAGATGCTAGGGGATCACTCCACGGTTGCTCATGTGCAGCATATGAGTGCATTTAATGGTGCATGGGTCGTTTGTGCAACACGCAGTGGTATTGAAACCAATCCAATTACTCATGGGCAACTGTACTATAACGGTGGTTCAAGTGTATGGGCGCCTTCGGGTCATAAAGTGGCACAATCGCCAGTTTTAAGCCCGCTTGAATTAGAGCCAGGCTTGAACGGTATTTTCTGTGCGACTATCTCTCTTGATGAGGCCGACAAACAGCGAGAAGCATTGCTGGCAAAACGTCGCCCTGAATTGTATTTCCCGACATTGGCTTTCCACCGCAGCCCAACGGATATCAATGCAACGACCACAAAAGTGCAAACAACATTGATTGCAGCCCAATGGGATAAATCAACATCTAGTCTTGATACTGCCACCGTGGGTGAAAATGAGCTGTTGGTACTGCCTGAATTATCTGCATTGCCATACACCAATGATCCAAACGTTTTACTGACACATGCAGAGAAACAAGGCGGAACGTTTGAACAAACTATTACCAAGATCGCCGCCGCTGGTAAGGGATATGTCGTGGGTAGCTACCCTGAGATCGACGTCGATAAGTTATATCATACCGTTGTATTGGCAGGGCCTGCGGGAGAAATTTTAGCAAGATATCGTGTAACACATCTTAATGAACGCGATAAAGGCTGGGCGAGTGCGGGTAATGCAGTTAGCGTGACATCAACACCAATTGGGCGCATTGCATTAGCTGCGGCCCATGAATTAGAAGTTCCAGAACTCGGTGGCTTATACAGCACGTTACGTGCCGATATCATTGCAGCTCCTGCGGGGCTACCGAGTGATTTACGTGTTGAAATCGAAAGCCATTTATTCTCTGTTGATAACCCACCGACTGGGCGTGCTGATTTTATACCCTATGCTATCGCGACGTTAAATCAGCTATGGGTGGTATGTGGCGGCCGACATGATCGTGATTTTACGTCAGCAGCAATTTATGGGCCAGAACCCGTAGTACTAACGCCAACCTTGACGGCTGAGCGTGATGCAGCGGATGTTAGGTTACAAGCACAAGTACCTGCCCCCTATACATGGATTAATCAAGAGCGCTTGATTAGTGGTCAGCAGGCGATTTGGTTTCCACCGTTAACAGCTTAATTTTAAAAATGATATTTGAAAAATACTCTCTGCCAATTCGCAGGGAGTATTTATTTTTTATATTCGTCATACTTCAAGTTGCAGGGGAGGTGACTACGCTACGCTCACTGACTACCTGTCACTTGAATTATTTAGAGATTTGCTTTTAGGTTAAATAATTATGACAACACCAACACCCAAAATCCCCTTTATGCAATTGCCAACAATTGCTTTTTTATTAGCCATTACATCAGGTATGTTAGATGGTTATGCTTTTTTCACCACTAAATCGTTTGCCACTTTCCAATCAGGCAACATCATTATGTTAGGCTATGAATTCGCCAAACATGGTTTAGCGGCAATTATTCCGTATATCATTACCATCTTTGCATTTGGTGCAGGGGCAATGCTATTGGCTTGGTTACGTTATAAATACAATACCAATGAAAAAACGTGGACATTCACGCTGTTATCATTAGAAATCATCCTAATTTTGTTGCTGATCGCTTATATTTATTTTTATAAAGTCGAGGCAAGCGGCTTCCATGCTGTGTGGGCCTTATCCTTTATTGCTGGTATGCAGGGTAATGCATTCCATAAAATTAACGGCATGCTATATGGTAATATTGCAGTGACTTTAAATGTGCAGTTAGGGTTTAGCTCATTAGCGGAATCTGTTGCTTTTAAAGGCCAAGAAAGAAGAGAAGCGCTGTATAAAAGCTATTGTTACTTTTTGACCCTATTTGGGTTTGCGGGTGGTGCTTTTATGATGGCCATGTTAGCGGATTACGCCAGAGAATATGCATTATTAGTAACGTTAATCCCATTATGCTTAATTTTTACCATGGGACGTCATTTCTCAAAAGAGAATAGCGGGTTGTCTATCGATTCTAATTAAGTGAAATATAAAGAAGGTTATTAATTTATTTTTTATGATATTATTTTTTTGATGACAATTTGCGATCTTTCAGTCTAGCTAAACATAGTCAGATTAACTTAATCGCATTAATAGGCCTGAAAATTTCGTTAGGACAAGGTTATTCACTCAATGTAAGAGCAATATAGTAGGTATTTATAAGGTCGTATTATATTGCAAAAATTTACGTTATATACTCGTTATACTTCAAGATGCAGAGGTGTTGACTATGCTACGTTCGCCAAGTCACATACCCCGCGTCTATGTTCGTTTGTTGCCTAGCTGTACTTCGCATTACTTAGAGTATAGTCCATTTCATTAGATGATTACTTACATTACTCCTTGATACCAAGGCAACAAAGTAGCTACTCAGCCACTTTTGTTTTATCCTGAGTAGTAGATAACAGCAATTTTTGCTGATATACCCGAAACTCTTCAAGTTGCAGTGTTGTTGACCACGTTCAGCTAGCCGAGTCATAGAGTTTATCTATGCTCCTCCGTCTATCTTCACTTGTCGCCTAACTGCAACTCGAATTATTTGGGGTATAAGCATAAAATACGCACAATAAATCCGAGGAAGTGGTTACCATGGCCTCGGACAAGTCGTTTAAAAAATTTAAAAGAGAGCAATGCGATGGGTATTCGTATCGTCCCTAAAGAAGATTTAGGACAAGAAAGATTAAAAGAAAAAGGGATTGGTTTTATCCCTCCTGTTCTATTCCCAAATTTAAAAAGTCTCTATCAACGACGCGCTGAACGATTAAAAGAACTGGCCGCGGGAGAGCATCCTTTTGCAGATTATCTTAAGTTTGCAGCGGAAGTGGCAATGGCACAACATAATGCGCAGCATGATCATCCCCTTGAGATTGATATGAGCGCAGTGTTAACACGTTCAATGGCAAGCAACAATCCACCATTAGATGCTAAAACCTTCCCTCGTACCAACCATTGGCACAGCATTTTACATGCCATCATTGCTGAATTATTGCCAGTCGTACCTGATTCAGCACGCCCTGCGTTAGAAAATCTCGACAAAGCGTCAGAGAGTGAACTGGAAGAAATGGCCACCGCGTTGTTAAGTGAGCAATTTGAAAAGGTGCCTTCCGATAAATCTATATTTGTTTGGGCGGCATTATCGGTTTATTGGGCGCAAATGGCAGCACAAATACCCGGTAAAGCACGTGCGGAACATGGCGATCATCGTCACTACTGCCCTGTTTGTAATAGCATGCCTGTATCGAGTGTTGTACAAATTGGTACATCACAAGGCTTGCGTTATTTGCACTGTAATTTATGTGAAACTGAGTGGCATATGGTGCGCGTAAAATGCAGCAACTGCGAACAAACTCGTGATCTTAATTATTGGTCGCTTGATGATGAAAATGCCGCGGTAAAAGCTGAAAGCTGTGGTGATTGCGGCAGTTATTTAAAAATTCTGTATCAAGAGAAAGAAGCGAAAGTCGAAGCCGTTGCTGATGATCTAGCCTCTATTATCCTAGATGCGCGCATGGAAGAAGAAGGTTTTGCTCGTAGTAGTATTAATCCATTTTTATTTCCTGGCGAAAAATAGTCACTAATAAGAGAGTAATCACGATGGCCGACGACTCTATTGCCGCCTTATATCGCCAGCTTCCCGCTATCGACAAACTACTTCAGCTTGATGAGGTACAAAACCTTGTTGTTGAGTCTGGGCACCACTGGGTGACGGAACAGTTACGTGATATGCAACAGCAAGCACGTGAATTTATCCAACAACATGAGCAATTACCTCAGTGGCATAATGATTGGGTGGCAGAATTAGTTAGGCGGCATGGGTTATTGCAAGAAAGCGCATTAAAACCAGTATTTAACTTAACAGGGACCGTGTTGCACACTAATCTTGGGCGTGCGGTAATGGCAGAGCCTGCGATTATGGCAGTGAATCAGGTGATGAGCTCTCCAATCACATTGGAGTATTCTCTTGATGGTGCAACGCGAGGGCATCGTGATCGCGCATTGGCAGATTTACTCTGTCAGCTCACCGGTGCGGAAGATGCTTGTATTGTGAATAACAATGCTGCTGCGGTGCTACTGTTATTAGCAACGGTAGCAAAAGGCCAGCAAGTCATTGTTTCTCGTGGTGAATTAGTGGAAATTGGCGGGGCATTCCGTGTTCCGGATGTGATGGCACAAGCAGGATGCCAATTAGTCGAAGTCGGCACAACTAATCGTACTCATCTACGTGATTATGCAAATGCTATCAATGATCAAACTGCATTATTGATGAAGGTGCATACCAGCAATTACAGTATTGAGGGCTTTACTGCTGAAGTGGAAGGTGAACAACTGGCGGAGCTAGGCAGGCAACATCAGTTACCAACAGCCATTGATTTGGGTAGTGGTTCGATGGTGGATATGACTGCTTACGGTTTGCCCGCCGAACCTATGCCGCAAACTTATCTCGCACAAGGTGTCGATCTTGTTTCAATATCGGGAGATAAATTACTGGGTGGCCCGCAAGCAGGGATCATACTCGGTAAGAAAAAGTGGATTGACGCAATTCAAAAACATCCTCTAAAACGTGCGTTACGTGCGGATAAAATGACGTTAGCAGCCTTAGAGGCTACATTAAAGCTCTATCTCACACCTGAAAAGTTGGTTACTGAACTGCCAACATTGCGTTGGTTGACACGCAGTGCCGATGAAATCAAGGTACGAGCAGAACGACTGATTGTTTCATTGCAAGCTTTTTATGGCGATAAATTTGTGGTTGAAATGGAACCCTGTCTCTCTCAAATAGGCAGTGGCTCATTGCCTGTAGATAGACTACCTAGCTATGCTGTGACTTTCACGCCATTTGATGGACGTGGAAACTCATTAGCCTTACTTGCTACACGTTGGCGTCAGTCTTCAAAACCGGTGATTGGGCGAATTAAAGACGGCAAATTATGGCTTGATCTACGGTGTTTAGACGATGAGCATGGATTGTTACAGGTGTTATTGTCATGATTTTTGCCACCGCAGGCCATGTCGATCATGGTAAAACTACATTAATTAAAGCTATTACAGGGGTGAATACTGCTCACTTACCCGAAGAAAAAAAACGTGGCATGACCATTGATTTAGGCTATGCCTATTGGCCTCAGCCCGATGGTAGCTCTATTGGTTTTATTGATGTTCCCGGCCACGAAAAATTTTTAGGTAATATGTTAGCTGGCGTGGGGGGGATTAATCATGCATTGCTTGTCGTTGCCTGTGATGATGGCGTTATGGCGCAAACGCGAGAGCATTTAGCGATTTTGCGTTTAGCGGGTTGCCAATGTGTGACGGCTGTTTTAACCAAAGCGGATCGCGTTGATGAACAGCGAGTAACAGAGGTCGCGCTTGATGTAGAAGCTGAACTACATCGCCAAGGCTGGCTCGATACCCCTTTATTTATTACTGCTGCAAATGAAGGCCGTGGCATCCCTGAATTACAGACGTATTTACAACAACTGCATCAGAAAACTGCCGATCATCAAAATCAACAGCAACGTTTTCGTCTCGCTATTGACCGTGTCTTTCATGTGAAAGGTGCGGGGATCGTGGTGACGGGCACCGCTTTAGCGGGCAAAGTTGCATTGAATGAACCGTTATGGCTAACGGGAGCCGATTCTGTAGTGCGTGTGAGAGGAATTCACCGGCAAAATCAACAATCTGATTTCGCGCAAGCAGGCGATCGTGTTGCATTAAATCTTGCAGGGGATATTGATAAAACAAATATCACCCGAGGTGATTGGTTGTTGTCTGAGAAGCCTTTTGCTGCGGCGACAAGGGTGATTGTTGAATTAACGTGTGACTCGGTGATTAAACATTGGCAACCCGTGCACCTTTATCATGGCGCGAGTCATATTACAGGACGCGTTTCGTTGCTAACGGAGCAAGGTAAGGCGCCATTATTAGCCGAACTGATCCTTGATACACCTTTGTGGCTGGTGGATGACGATAGGCTGATTCTTCGTGATATTAGCGCTCGTGAAACCCTCGCTTCGGCGCGAGTGATCCGCTTAGTTTCCCCTCGTCGAGGTAAAAGACAACCTGAATTTATTGAATGGTTACGCAGTCTGTGTGCAGCGAAAGATGAGCTGAGCCATTTAAAATTGCAGTTGCCCAATGGTGAATTAGATCTCAATGGTTATGGATGGTCTCGTCAATTAACGTCCTATGCTCTCGAAAATTTACTATCACAGGTTGAATTAGTTCGTGTAGGAAATTTGGCATTATCAGCATTTAAAGCGCAGGTTGCGAAAGAACGATTAGTGCAGATACTGGAAGACTTTCATGAAGTACACAGCGATCAAATTGGCGTCAGTAAAGCGCGTTTAAAAAGAATGGCGCTACCAACAATGAGTGAATCATTAGTATTTAAATTGATTAATGAACTGCTTATTGATGAACGTATTAAGCAAACTCGTGGCTGGTTACATATGCCACAGCATGGGTTAGTGTTTGACCGTGAGCAACAGCAAATTTGGCAGCAAGTTTCAGGGTTGTTTCCTCGGGTGGATGCATGGTGGGTACGTGATTTGGCCGCAGAAACTAAGCATGATGAGGGAGTCCTGCGTAGTGTAATGAAAAAAGCAGCGCAAATGGGACTGGTGACTGCGATTGTACGTGATCGCTATTATAGCCGTGAACAAATCGAGCAATTTGCTGAGCTGATTTTACATTATTGTATTGAGAAAGGTGCGATCACTGCTGCTGATTTTCGTAATGAGCTGGGTGTTGGCCGTAAGCTTGCGATTCAAATACTGGAGTTTTTTGATAAGAGTGGTTTTACGCGGCGTAAAGGGGATGAGCACTTTTTGCGTGATAAAGATATTTTTATCGAATAGATTCAGTGCATAAATTAGTTTTGTAAAGGCATCTTTGCCGAATATATTTACCACATAAATTAGTTACAATGGTCGTTTGTGCGACCTTATTGGTTAAGGCCGTTGTGACTTATCTATCTTGTGGTAAACCCGATGAAGAAAAGAATTTTTTCCGCTGTTTATCTGATGCTGATTTTTATTGCTTCACTTTTTTTGGTATTCGAGAAAAGCGGCGTAATCTACCCAGCGCTAGTTTCAATAAGTGTCTACGCGGTAATATTTGGTGTACTTTACCTTATTACAGCGAGATGGTTATTCTCTGCTATCGTCACCAGTACATTATTCATCATTGTTAAATTTCTTAACCAACTCAAAGTTCATTATTATAAAGAGCAACTTTTCTACTCGGATATCAATATTATGACGGATACCTCCAATATGGGGACGTTGAGTCATTATTGGTTAGCGGGGGTTGCATTAATAGGCTTGTTAATTTTATTGGTGATTAATGGGATCTTGAGCTGGCGTTTAGTACGTCCTGCTAAATCTTTTTCTTGGCGTTTACTTGGAATACTACTCGGTATTGGCAGTTATTTTGGTGCAAGTTTTGCTGCATCACATTATTATAATGAGTGGACAGAAACATTACCGAAAGGTCGCGGTACTGTCACTAATTTAGTGATGTCAGCGAAAAATTCAGTGTATCAATCCCCACAAATTAAAGGCTCATCAGATTATTTCCTGCAACAGGCCGCCTCAGTCACCCTACCTAACAGTGATATTACAGAAAAGCCTGATATCTTATTATTGCTTCAAGAATCAACCGTAAATCCCAATATCTATAAATTACCCGAAGGAACAGAACTACCCGATTTATTTATGTTCCAACAAGATAATCAATTGACTGCTCATAGTGCTATGCGAGTGCAAACTTTTGGTGGTGGGACGTGGTTATCTGAATTTGCTGCATTGACAGGGCTGAATAGTGATGACTTTGGCTCTCAGAAGAGTGGGGTATTCTATTTTATTGTCGATCACCTTAATAATAGCCTATTTAAAGAGATGAAAGCCAATGGCTATTACACGGTGGTTTTAACCCCTTTTAACCGTGGTGCGTATCATTCAGGACATGCCTATCAAATGCTAGGCGTCGACCGTATTATTCAACCACAAGAATTAGGCTATCCAGGCAAATTACAAGATAATCTATGGACTATCAGCACTGATGATATGCTGAAGTATGCCAAAGAAATCTTAGCCAAAGAAACCGATAAACCGGTATTTATTTTCTCATTAACCATGTATGAACATGGGCCCTATAAAGAAAGCCATAGTGATGATTATGGCTTAAAAGGCAAAGTGAAAAATGCTGATTCAGCCGGTGAGTTTAGCCATTATATGGAAAAAATCGTTGCTTCAGATAAGGCGATGCGTGATTTTGTTGATTTTATGGCAAAGCGCGAACGTCCATTGATGTTCCTGTATTTTGGAGACCATCAGCCGGGGATCAGTTTGAATCAATACCAATCTGAGTTTGCTAATCCGGCATTTATAACCCAATTTACGCTGCGAGATAATTTAAAATCAGGTAATAGTCTTAAAACAGGTTCACTCACTGACATCACTTTCCTTGGCGGTATGTTATTAGAGCGGGCTAATCTCAAAGTATCACCATTCTATGAAGCTAACATTAAAATGCGTCATTTGTGTAATGGTAAATTGGATGACTGTGAAGATAAACGCTTGTTAGAGAGCTATCGTCATTATATTTATCAAACATTGAAAGTAGCAGATAAGAAAATTGACTAAATAAAATGATAAAAAATAGCGGGAATATCCCGCTATTTTGTTTTGTCTATTTTTGACTGTCTCTAATGGAGTGTTGTGTTAAATTGTTTTGCTATAATTTTTTGTTAAAGAGTCGAATGACTATTAAATTAAAAAAATAATTTAACCAATATGTAACGATAACTATTTTTACACCTTAAGATTTTATCTTTTTTATCATTATCGATGCTAATGTATTTGTGGCTTGTTCTAATGTAAATTATTGAGTTTAAATATCAAGTAATATGATTATTAAGTATTAAAGCCTTACCTAGCCTTATGATTAAGTATAACTACATATATCTTATTTAGATAATAATGCGAATTACACGGAAAAATATATTAATCTAGTAACAATTTGTGACTATTTATTATTTATGGATTTTATGTCCGAATTTAAGGTTGTATTTTTTTTAAAGTAGATGTTAACTCTGGTTTTATTTGATTGTCTTATTGTGATTTTGTGTCGTCGCATGCTAGTAATAGCTGGGTTAGGTTTTATTTCGCAATTACTCGTAATTCGGGTTTTTTTTGGGGCTTTTTACTTTACATAAGAGCTTTGGCGTTTGATTTTATTATTCTATAGAAGTAAATTAAGGCTCCTAAAGCAGAGGAAAAACATAAAGTTTTGTGCTGTTTCTATAATTAATTGCATATGGAGTGAGTATGGTCGTAGAAAATAATGAGCTTAATTTGTCAGAGCCGGCCCTGCATCATTCTAAATCCGTTCTATTAAAAGCTGTTGGTAAGCAAATTCATAAGTTTAGGAAAGAACGGTCGATGACAGGAAAGGAATTGGCAAATTTACTTAATGTCTCCCAACAACAAATATCACGTTATGAATGTGGTGTGTGTAATATAACGATAGACACATTGATGGTTATATTACATGTAATGAATGTCTCGCTAAAAGAATTCTTTGAACAAGTATTTCTAAATATTGTTGAATCGGACAAGATAGTTGGTGCAGAGTATTGTCAATTATTTGAATTATCAGACAAGTTTAATGTCTTAAAAAATCAACTGAATACATTAAGTAGATATAATAAAAGTAATTTATGGGGATAATATAAACATACTCTCGTTTAAAATTGTTTTTTGATTTAATTAATTCTATCTAACAGCTTAATTAAGTTTTTTATAAATTATATTTGCATGAGCAAATACAAATGTGTACGTCTGAATATAATTAATTCAATTATATTCTTTTGATTCTTATTATTAATAATTATTGCAGAGGCAATTATGAAAAAAATTATTTTAGCAACTTTGATTTCTGGCGCAATGAGTGCATCGGCTATGGCTGCTCCAGTCAGCGCAGGTCAAGGTACGGTCACTTTCTACGGCTCTATCATCGAAGCTGCTTGTGGTATTGCACCGGAGTCAACTGACCAAACGGTTAACCTAGGTCAAGTAGCATCTGCGCAGTTAGCGGATGGTGGTACTTCTCGTCCAGTGACATTCACTATCGAGTTGGTTGACTGCGATACAACTACTCTAACAAACAATACGGCAACCGTTACTTTTACGGGCGGTGTGAACCCTAACTTGGCGGATTCACTGGCTATTCAAGGTCAAGCATCTGGCGCAGGTGTTCAAATTGCCGGTTTAGGTGGCGTACCTGTGAAATTAGATGGCTCTGCGGGAACTGACCTAAAGATTCAAAATGGTGACAACTCGCTGCTGTTCGCTGCTTATTTGAAAGGTGATGGCAAAACTATCGTTCCAGGTGAATTCACTGCACTGGCTAACTTCACCATGAGCTACGAGTAATTAGAACACTAGCGTGTCATTCAAAGGAGGGTAAAACCATGGAACGTCAAGCAGTATTCGGATGGAGTGCATTACTCCTCGCGACGAGTTTTACCTCACCTTTGGCGCACGCAGCTGGGCAAGGTGCAGGTACGGTGACTATGAACGGTGAAATCACCGATGCAGCCTGCACAATTGCCATGGAATCCCGTGATCAGATCATTGATATGGGGGTGTTGCCGATTGGCACGATCCGCCAAGAAGGCCAAGGTCCCAAACAAGATTTTGAAATTCAGTTGGTGAACTGCGATTTAGTCAAACACAGTGACCCAACGCAAACGTGGCGCGCACTGCGCATGACTTTTGATGCGCCGGCAGATAATGGGTTATTTCAAGTGTTTGGTGAGGCGCGGGGAGTGGGGTTATTGATGCAAGACGCACAGTTGCGTCAAGTGATACCGGGTGAAGCGTCCCCAGAGCACGATATTGTGCCACCGAGTATGCGGTTGGCTTATCAATTACGCTTGGTCTCGGATTCTCGGCCATTGAGAGCTGGGCCTTACCAAAGTTTGATCCGCTTTAAAGTCGATTATTACTAAACTGCTGGTAGCGATTTTATTGGCACTTCTTTTTATTGTGATTGTTCACGAGGGATATTTTTTATGTCTTTATCAAAGGCCACTCCTTTTCGCCTTGCACTGCTGTCGCTGTCCATTGCGTTTGCCTTGGGTGGCCACAGCGAAGCCTTTGCATCGGTGTCGACAGAGGCTATCCAATTCAATACTGATGTATTGGATGTGGAAGACAAAAAAAATATCAACCTTGACCACTTTTCCCGTGCGGGCTACGTGATGCCGGGAACCTACAGCTTGGCGTTAAAAGTCAATGATGATGCCTTGCCGGAAGTCAAAATTCCTTTTTATGTGCCTGACAACGACCCTCAAGGCAGCGTGCCGTGTTTGTCCCCCGAGATTACTGCGCAATTGGGACTGACCGCCGACAGCTTGAAAAAGCTGACATGGTGGCACGATGACCAATGTTTAAACTTAGAAAGCTTGCCGGGGATGCAGGTGCGTGGGGATCTCTCGACGTCCTCCTTATACGTGAGTATTCCACAAGCTTACATGGAATACACGGCCCCTAACTGGGATCCACCATCACGTTGGGATGAGGGGATTGCGGCGATTTTGTTGGATTACAATATTAACGGTAATACCTACCGACCACACAATAAAGGCCATAACACCTACACGTTAAACGGCAACGGGGTGGCTGGTGTGAACCTAGGCGCATGGCGTTTTCGTGCCGATTGGCAGGGGCGTCTCAATCACGCCACGGGCTCGACCCAAGCGGTCAATCGTGATCTGCAATGGAACCGTTTTTACGCCTACCGCGCATTGCCGGCGCTCGGGGCCAAACTGATTTTGGGTGAAGATTACCTGAACTCAAATATGTTTGATTCGTTCCGTTTTATTGGCGCCAGTTTGCGCTCGGATTTGAACATGTTACCGCCCAATTTACGCGGCTATGCACCGGAAGTGACGGGGATCGCGCAGTCCAATGCGACAGTCACGATCAGCCAACAAGGGCGGGTGATTTATACCGAACAAGTGGCGCCGGGCCCGTTTCGTATTCAAAACTTGAGCGATGCGATCAGCGGGACGTTAGATGTCAAGATTGAAGAACAAGATGGCACGGTGCAAGAGTATCAACTTGATACCGCCAACCTGCCTTACTTAACTCGCCCAGGGCAGATCCAATATAAGTTGGCGATGGGGCAGCCAAATAGCGTTGACCGCCATAAAGAAGGTGACAACTTTATTACGGGTGAGTTTTCGTGGGGGGTAAACAACGGTTGGTCGCTGTTCAGTGGCTTGATTGGCAGTAAAAACTACCAAGCGATTTCTGCGGGTATCGGTCGTGACTTACTGGCCTTTGGGGCATTGTCATTCGATGTCACCCAATCGTTCGCTCGTTTGGCGGGTGAAAATACCATTAATGGCGGCTCTTATCGTGTCAGCTACGCAAAACGTTTTGATGCCATTGACAGCCAAATTCAATTTGCGGGTTATCGCTTCTCCGAGCGTGACTTTATGAGTATGTCGGATTTCTTGCAGGCCGCGAAAACCGGTATTCGTTATGGGGGCAGCAAAGAGCTGTACACCATTTCACTGAGTAAAAACTTCCGTGATATCGGTATGTCCGTGTATTTGAATTACAACCACCAGACCTATTGGGATAGGCCGGAAAACAACTATTACAGCCTGACGTTATCCAAATATTTTGATGTGGGAGCGATTAAGAATGTCAGCGTCAACCTGTCGGCAAACCGCAGTATGTATAACGGGGTGACGGATGACAGCGTGTATTTATCCACCTCGTTCCCGCTGAGTAATGGCGCCAATATGGGGTACTCGTTAAACAGCAGCCGCTACGATACGGTCAATCGGGTGACCTACCATGACCGTATCAATGAGCGCACCAATTACCAATTGGGGGTTGGCTCAAACCGTAAAGGGGCGAGTGGGACAGCGTATCTGACTCACCAAGGCGATACGGCGCGTGTCTCGGCGAATGCGAGCTACGCCAATAATCAATATACCGCGTTTGGGTTATCGGCGACGGGCGGGCTCACCCTGACGGCAGAAGGAGGTGGAGTACACCGCATGAGTGTCCCTGGTGGAACTCGCCTACTCGTGGACACTGATGGTATTGCCAATGTACCCGTCAAAGGATTTGGGGCACCGGTGACCACCAATCTATTTGGTAAAGCAGTGGTCGGTGACATGAGCAGTTATTACCGCAGCAAAGCACAAATTGACTTAAACGCGCTGCCGGATGATGTCGATGCCCAGCAATCGGTGGTGCAAGTGACGTTAACCGAAGGCGCCGTGGGCTACCGTGAATTCGCGGTGGTGGCAGGACAAAAAGCGATGACGGTATTGCGTTTACCGGATGGCAGTTATCCGCCGTTTGGGGCTCAAATCCTCAATGCGAAGGGGCAAAGCACCGGCATCGTGGGGGACAGCGGCAGTGCATACATCAGCGGTATTGAGCCAAATTCTCTGATGACCATTCAGTGGGGCGACGATGACGGGTGCCAAGTGGCTTTTCCGGAAAGCATCGATATCAACAATCCCTCACTGTTGTTGCAGTGTACCCCACTGACCGCAAAGCAGTTAGCGCAGCGATAACACACGAGCATGGCTTCAATCGAATTTGCGGCGACGCAATGGTGTCTCCGAGATGACATTAAAAAGGTTATAACAGCATGAAACTGAATAAAAAATACGCTTTGATAGCGGGTGTGATGGGCGTGATGTGTTTAAGCAGCATGGCACACGCGGCGATTGGTCTTGACCGTACCCGAGTGATTTTCAACGGTGACCAAAAATCGATGTCACTGAATATTTCAAATAACAACAAACAGTTGCCGTATTTGGCACAGGCGTGGATTGACGATGCAGAAGGCAACAAAATTACGTCACCATTGGTGGTCTTACCGCCGGTGCAGCGGGTGGAGCCGGGTAAATCTAGCCAAGTGAAAATCGAAGCCCTGCCCGCGATTAGCACCTTGCCACAAGATCGCGAGAGCTTGTTTTACTTTAACTTGCGTGAAATACCACCAAAAAGTGATAAGCCAAATACCTTGCAAATTGCTTTGCAAACACGGGTAAAAATGTTCTATCGCCCGAAAGCGATTGTACCAGCAAAAATGGGTGCGCCATGGCAAGAGCAGCTGATCCTGCAAAAACAAGGCGCTGCGGTAATGGTCAAAAACCCTACGCCGTATTACGTGACGGTAATTAATGCCGCAGAAA